>JAGCKY010000010.1 GCA_017647245.1 Elusimicrobiaceae bacterium | reverse complement strand
GTGATTGTTCTATGCAGCGCCGTCACCAGAAGTTACTGGAAGAATCGCCGTCTCCGTTTGTGACGGCAGCCGTGCGCAAAAAATTGCAAGAGGCGGCTGTCAAAATTGTAAAAGCGGCCAAGTATCGCGGCGTCGGTACGGTGGAATTTTTAATGGCGCCCAACAAAGATTTTTACTTTATGGAAGTCAACACGCGCTTGCAAGTGGAACACCCCGTAACCGAAGCCGTATGCGGGCAGGACCTGGTCAAAATGCAAATTCAAATTGCACAAGGCGAGCCGTTGCATATTACGCAAGCACAGGCGGGTGCGGTGCATTGCCACGCGATTGAACACCGCATTAACGCCGAGGACAGCGCGCATAATTTTGCTCCTTGCCCGGGTACGGTGGAAGAATGGATTGCCGCGGGCGGTTTAGGCGTGCGGGTGGACAGCCACATGTACGCGGGCTACACGATTCCGACGTATTACGATAGTTTGATTGCCAAATTAATTGTCACGGCACAAAGCCGCGCAGCACTACTGGAACGCAGTCGCCGGGCTTTAAATGAATTTGTGGTGGGCGGCGTGAAAACAACTATTCCCTTTCATCAACAAATTGTAAATCATCCCGATTTTATCGCCGGAAATACCGATACGGGGCTGATTGAGCGTATGCTTGCGGAGAAAAAAAATGAAAGCAAAAAATAAAATTTTCAGCCGCCGCGCGCTCGGTTTGTGGCTTGCTGCGCAGCGCAAGGCGGGAAAGAAAATTGTATTTACCAACGGATGCTTTGATATTTTACATGCCGGACACGTGAGCGTATTGGAATTTTCGCGCAGTAAAGGCGACGTGCTGGTGGTGGGCGTGAATAGCGATGCGTCTGTTAAACGTCTAAAAGGACCGACCCGCCCCATCAATAAAGAAAGTGACCGTGCCTTGGTGCTGGCCGCGCTGGAATCGGTGGACGCGGTGTGTATTTTTCCGGAAGATACGCCGTATAATTTGATTAAACTTGTCCGCCCCGATATACTGGTCAAAGGCGGCGATTATAAGCCCAACGAAATTGTGGGTCGCGAATTTGCAAAAAAAGTGGTACGATTTGCCTTGTTAAAAGGCCGCTCTACCACTAACATCATTAAAAAAGTACAGCAGTAAAAAGGAAAAGAAAAATGTCTGATATTTTTGAGAAGTGCCGCAATTATCAAGATGCCAAACGGGCCATGGAATTGGGAGTTTATGGCTATTTCCAACCGATAGAATCGGCGCAAGGCCCAGAAATTATCCTTCATGGCAAAAAATACATCATGGCAGGATCTAACAATTATTTAGGCCTTGCCGATGACCCGGAAATGAAAAAAGCCGCGTCCGAAGCTGCGGCCAAATACGGTACAGGTTGTGCGGGCTCGCGCTTTTTGAACGGGAACACGATTTTCTTGGAACAATTGGAACAACATTTAGCGCGTTTCAAACGCCGCCAGGCCGCCCTTGTCTTTTCCGCCGGCTATCAAATGAATTTAGGCGTTGTTTCCTGCTTACTGAAAAAAGGCGATTATGCCATTGTGGATAAATTGGACCACGCCAGTATTTTAGACGGGGTGCGGCTCTCCGGCGCGGACATGGTGCGTTTTAAACACAACGATATGGCTGATTTGGAACGTGTACTTGCCAAATTGCCAGCTGACAGCGGCAAACTGATTATTGTAGACGGTGTGTTTAGCATGGAAGGCGACATTTGCCCGTTGCCGGAAATTGTCAAACTGGCTAAAAAATTCGGCGCGCGCACGATTGTAGACGATGCACATGCAACGGGTATTTTAGGCAAAACGGGCCGCGGCACGTGTGAACATTTTGGATTGGAAAACGGCGAGGTGGATTTGGTAGTTGGTACGTGTTCTAAAACCTTTGCCACCGTCGGCGGTTTTGTGGTGGGCGACGAAGATATCATTCACTTTATCCGCCACAATGCGCGCAGTCAGATTTTCTCTGCCGCTCTGCCGCCCGCGTCCGTGGCGTCTATCAATAAGGCATTGGATTTGATTGAAAACGATACTTCGCGCCGCGATAATCTGTTCCGCATGACGAATAATTTGAAAAAGGGTCTGCGCGAACTGGGCTATGATTTGGGCCACAGCACGACGCCGGTGATCCCGGTGCACGTCGGCAGTAATGAAAATTGCTTTAAGATGTGGCGTGCCTTACATGAGCTAGGCATTTTCTCTAACCCGGTTGTCAGCCCTGCCGTGCCGCCGGGCCACGCGCTGATGCGCTTGACTTTAATGGCCACGCATACCGATGAGCACGTGCAAAAAATCATTGACGCGTTTGCCGAAGCGGGCCGCGCAGTCGGCGTGATTAAATAAATTTGACCCCGCCGCGGCGGGGTTTTTTACGGGAGTTAGATATGGCGGTGTGTGTAGCGGACGCAGAAAAACAATTAAAAGCTTTTGTGGACTTTCCCTTTGACTTGTATAAAAACAATCCGTATTGGGTGGGGGAACTCAAAGCGGATACGCTTCATTTATTACGCCCGGATAACACCTTCTGGAAACATGCCCGGCGTAAATTATTACTTGCTTATAAAGAGGGAAAGCTCGTCGGGCGGCTCTGCGCGCTGGTTAATGATACTTACAATGAATATCACAAAGAAAATATCGGATTTTTCGGATTTTTTGATTGTATAAATGATACAGAAGTTTCTCACGCGCTTTTTAGTGAGGGGGAAAAGTGGTTGCGTGCGCAAGGCGTGAGCGCGGTGCGCGGTCCGGCCAATCCGTCTTCTAATCATCCGTATGGGTTGCTGGTGGATAGCTTTGACAGTATGCCCGCGATTATGATGCCGTACAATTTCCCGTACTATGCCGAGCTGATAGAAAAAGAGGGGTTTTCCAAAGTAAAAGATTTGCTCGCATTTGAACGCACGCGCGACGACAAATTTTCGCCGTTGTTTGAAAAAATAGTTGCCCGCGCAAGCCGCACCAAAGGCGTTACCTTGCGGCGTATTGAT
>JAGCKY010000085.1 GCA_017647245.1 Elusimicrobiaceae bacterium | reverse complement strand
CCCTTATCACAAAGGCCCGCTACAAAGCGGGCCTTTTTCTTTGTGCTTAAAATACCACTGGAAATTTTGAAGAATATGTATTATATTAATGAGGTAAGCAAATTTAAAAAGAGGGTACCTGTATGAAAAGACTATGTATTTTGATGTGTTTGGCTTTATTAGCCCGTCCGGCACTTGCCCAGCAATCTTTGCGCGATGCAAATGAAGCTATAGGGCACAAAGTGGCTGACCAAATTGCTAAATACGAAATAACCAATTCGCCCGGTGCACGTGACAAAGGCGTCCTCATGTCCACCTTGACCGTAGAGGCCTATTTGCCGGATTGGGACGCGGCCTTATCTGTCAATAACTCCACTTTGCACAAACCGTGCCCTCTGGTACGCATTAGTTCTCACTATTTGCTGGGGTCTTATGCATGTGTTGGCTTGTCCGAAGAAGGATCTTTCCGGCATGGAGATGATGAACACGATACCAAACATAAAGTAGAGCGCTCTATTTCCTCTATCGTTATTGGAGATAATGTGATTGAAAAAGCAAATATCTTTGAAAACAGAGATTTAAAAATCTTTGTAGTTAAGCTTGACCCGAACAACCAAAAATTACGCGAGTTGATACAACCCATACCCGCGGTCAATTTGGTTGTTGCGAAAAATCCGCAAACGCTCAAACTTCTGTTTTCAAACGTCATACTGAACCGTGACAAGGTATGTGGAAAAGGCCGTGCATGTGCCGATGATCTTAGCATTGGAAAGTGTTTCCCAGACGAAGGATGCTTTGAACTCAAGGGCACGTATATCAAAGGAAAATCGGGTGACCCTGTTTTCGGTGCAAAACGCGGCAAACACGGTTATGAGTTTTTGATTGGTTTTAATGTAACAGATGTTTACAAAGACCAACCTCAAAAAGGAAAAAACTATCATTTCTTTTCCAAAAAAACCCTTGATTTCCTAAAGGGAATAATGGGCAAAGAATCGCTTGATTGGAAACAGCTTGATAACAAAAAAGTAGATGAATATTATTTCGCAAGTTGAATTAATCTTCATTCAAAAACCCCTCGCGCAAGCGGGGGGTTTTCTAATCCAAAAAATCCTTTCAGTCTCTTGCCATAATTATCTACAATATAAGTATCTCTTATAGGAGGAGAATATGGCACAAGGAAATCCGTTATTTAATGAACGCGCCTATGAACAAGCACTCCAGCAACAGCGTGTGCGCGTGGGCGAAGAAATGACTTTGCAAGGAACAATTAATAAAACTTGTTTTTTGCTTTTGTTGTGTGTAGTGGGGGGATTTTTAGGTTTTAATCATGCCGCGGCAATGGCCCCGTTTATGTGGCCTATCGTAATTGGCGCATTTGTAGTGGCCATGATTGTTATCTTTAAGAAAACAGCTGCCCCGCTGTTAGCCCCGGTTTATGCGCTTGCGGAAGGATTGGCGCTGGGGGTTATTTCTGCGGCTTATCAGGCGCAGTCTGCCGGGATTGTCGGCCAAGCTATTGCAATCACACTACTAGTATTTGGTGTGATGCTGTTTATTTATCGCACGGGAATTATCAAAGTAAACCGCACGTTTATCACTGGCGTAGTGGCGGCCACGGGCGGCATTGCACTGTTTTATCTCATTTCACTGGTGCTGATGCTCTTCGGCGTAAATGTAGCTTATTTCAGTAGCAATAGCGGCTGGGCCATTGCGATTAATGTATTTATTTGCATTGTAGCCGCTATGAACTTTTTGATTGATTTTGAATTTATCAATCAACTCACCAGTCAACTCAGCGCCCCCAAATACATGGAATGGTATGCCGGATTTTCCTTAATGGTAACCTTAGTATGGCTGTATTTGGAAATTTTACGCTTGTTGGGGCGTTCCCGCAGCCGCTAAAATTTGGTAAAATAATAAGGACGAGTAGTTTTAAAACTTAACGGAGGAAGTACAAAGTATGACCATAAAAGTAGGTATTAACGGCTTCGGCCGCATCGGCCGTTTCGTATTCCGCGCGGCGATGAATCACCCTGAAATTGAAATCGTCGGTATCAATGATTTGACCCCGGTGGATTATTTAGCTTACATGCTCAAATATGACACAATGCACGGCCAATTTGAAGGCGATGTCAAAGCAGATGTAGAAAACAGCAAATTAATCGTAAACGGTAAAGCCATTCGCGTAACCGCTGAAAAAGATCCCGCCAACTTGGCTTGGGACAAAGTAGGTGCCGAATATATCGTAGAATCCACCGGTTTGTTCCTAACCAAAGAAAAAGCGCAAGCTCACATCAAAGCCGGTGCCAAATACGTAGTCATGTCTGCCCCGTCTAAAGACGATACGCCGATGTTCGTCTGCGGTGTAAACGAAAAAACCTATGTCAAAGGAACGCAATTTGTTTCCAACGCTTCCTGCACCACCAACTGCTTGGCTCCTATCGCCAAAGTTTTAAATGACAAATTCGGTATCATCAACGGTTTGATGACCACCGTACACTCCACCACCGCTACCCAAAAAACTGTAGACGGTGTGTCTATGAAAGATTGGCGCGGTGGCCGCGCTGCTTCCGGCAACATTATTCCGTCTTCCACGGGTGCCGCCAAAGCAGTAGGCAAAGTTATTCCGTCTTTGAACGGTAAACTGACCGGTATTTCCATGCGCGTACCGACCTTGGACGTGTCCGTCGTGGACTTAACCGTCAACTTGGCTAAACCCGCCACCAAAGAAGCCATCTGCAAAGCTATGAAAGAAGCGGCCGAAGGCGAACTGAAAGGTATTTTGGGTTACACAGAAGACGCGGTGGTCTCCTCTGATTTCTTGGGCGATCCGCGCACTTCTATCTTTGATGCCAATGCCGGTGTGTATTTGACCGATACTTTCGTCAAAGTCGTATCTTGGTACGATAACGAAATCGGTTATTCTAACAAAGTGTTAGACTTAATCAAACACATGGCCAGCGTCAACAAATAAGTTTTTGACAAAGCACAAGGGCGGCTTGCAAGAGCCGCCCTTATTTTAGAGAGGGGAAAAAATATGAATTTTGACAGCATTAAAAAAATGCAAGATGTGGATTTGAAAAATAAAAAAGTGTTGGTGCGCGTGGATTACAACGTACCGCTCAAAGACGGCAAAGTAGACAACAACAAACGTATTGTTGCGACGGAAAAAACCATTAAACATTTGTTAGACAATAATTGCCGCATCGTTTTGTGCGCCCACTTGGGCCGCCCCAAAGGCAAAGTGGCACCTGAATTTAGCTTGGCTCCTGTTGCCGAAGAAGTGGCAAAAGTATTTGGCGTGCCTGTGCATTTTGCCAAAGATTGCGTCGGTCCGGAAGCCGATAAAGTAGTGGCCGCGGCCAAAAACGGCGAAATCGTTTTGTTGGAAAACTTGCGTTTCCACCCCGAAGAAGAAGCCAACGATGCCGAATTTGCCAAACAGTTAGCCAAACATGGCGAAGTATTTGTGCAAGAAGCTTTCGGCACCGTGCACCGCGCCCACGCGTCCACCAGCGCGATTGCGCAATACTTGCCCGGCTCTATCGGCTATCTTGTACAAAAAGAAGTGGAATTTTTGGGCAAAGCATTGAATAATCCGGCGCGCCCGTTTGCCGCGGTTATCGGCGGAGCGAAAGTGTCTGACAAAATTATGCTCTTAAACAATTTATTGGACAAAGTAAATGTCTTAATCATTGGCGGAGGTATGGCGTATACGTTCCTGAAAGCCAAAGGTATGGAAGTCGGTAAATCCTTGTTAGATGAGAGCAAAATTGAAGAGGCCAAGGGCGTTATGGCTAAAGCGCAGGCCAAAGGCGTTAAGATGTTAATGCCGGTGGATTTCCGCGTAGCCAAAGAATTTTCCGAAACCGCTACCGCCACGGAAGTGGACGTAATTCCAGCGGATATGGAAGCAATGGACATTGGTCCGAAAACCGAAAAATTATTTGCTGATGAGCTCCTCAAATGCAAAACGATTTTCTGGAACGGCCCGATGGGCGTATTTGAATTTCCGAATTTTGCGCACGGCAGTTTTGCCATTGCCAACGCGATGATTGAAGCCACCAAGAACGGTGCGATTTCTATCATTGGCGGCGGTGATAGCGTCAACGTGCTCAAAAAAGGCAAAATCAATCAGAAAGAATTTTCCCACGTTTCTACGGGCGGTGGCGCCAGTATGGAATTTGTGGAAGGAAAAGAGTTGCCGGGTTTAGTTGCGATGAGTAAATAAACCGGGAATCTTTCCAGCGAATTAAGTTTTATTCACACAAACCGACCCTCTGCGTTAGCAGGGGGTCGGTCCATTTGCCCACTGAAAAGAATTGCCGGGACTTACGGCTTTAGCCAAGTAGTTTGATAACTTGTACTAAAATAAAACCCCTCGCGCAAGCGGGGGGTTTTTTACTCTGAGTCAATCAATCAAAATATATTTCCGACTTCATACGTACAATACGTCCCACAATTCTCTGTATTTTGCAGAGGTTGCTGGGTTACATTTGCACAAAAACTGTTGGCCCTGCTTTCAGAAGACAGTGCGTGACAGTATACTCGATTGGCCCAAATAGCAGAACTATTGTGCGCATAACCTGAAATTAGCAAAACACCGGAAATCTTATTATATAGATAGGTTGAATTTGGAATGCCTGTTTTTTCTTTCTTAAGTGAAAAAGAGACTGATTTTCTTAGAGGGCTTACATCTATAGATAATAGACTAGCATCTGTTGCATATTCCCCGTTTGCTAAATAATAATCCTCTTGAGCTTGTTTAATCGTACGGGCCGCTTGAATCATATCCAAAAAACGCACTTTATCAATTGCTTTTTGATATCTCGGTAGAGCAATCGCGGCCAGTATGCCGATAATTAACACAACTACTAATAATTCTATTAGCGTAAACGCTTTTTTATTCATAATACTTTCTCCTCTCTGCGTCATCCCGCAGTGTTTCTGTGCGGGATATAATGTTGTTTTCATCCTGCCTATACCCCGCACTACAGGCCTGCGGGGTGACGAGGCCGGAGAGTTCCTACTTTTGCCATTGTACCAAAAAAAAAAAACAAGTCAAGCCCTATTTTCAAATAAATAAAAGGCACAATAAGTAAAGGGCAAAAGCTACAACATTTACGCCAAAAATTGCTATAATAATGAAAGACTTTTATAGGAGAGTATTTTATGCAGACGTTATTGTTAGTCGTACATTATTTTGTGTGTATCATGCTGATTTTGTTAATTTTACTTCAAAGCGGAAAGGGCTCGGCCGCCGGTATTTTTGGTGCGTCCGGTGCAGATAACATTTTCGCCAGCCCGACGGCTTTTAATGCGGTCAATAAACTAACCGCCATTTTGGCTGTTATTTTGTTCTGCACCTCTATTTTGTTGACTATCTCTTACAATCACAAAAGTTCTTCTTATGTGATGAACAAGGTAAACATTCCCGTGGCCTCCACCCCGGTAAACAGATAAATTTGTATCACACGCCAAAAAACAGCACCTATTGTGCGGGTTTTTTGTACAAACTTCTTTTGCGAAGTGGGGGAAAAGTTTAGTAAAATAAATAAGTAGTCAGTTTCCCTCGTTGTTCTATCGTTTTCAAGCGCGGGTGGCGGAATTGGTATACGCGTGCGTTTGAGGGGCGCATGCCGCAAGGCTTGGGGGTTCGAGTCCCCCCTCGCGCATAAATTTTAAAACCCCGGTTTAGCCGGGGTTTAAATTTATACGTGAGGAGCACGCAAACTGCTTTGCGTGCGTGGGGACGAGAAAGGCGCAGCGATGTTTTTGTTTGAAGTGCGTTTTTTGGCACCGAAAGGCAAAAACCGCGAGCCCGGCCTGCAGGAAAAATCCGTCAGGATTTTTACCAGAAGGCGAGGCCCCAAATATAAAATTTATCCGGTTTATCCGGGGTTTAAATTTGTTAAGGAAATAATTATGAATCCGCTTTTGGCCGCGTGGCTGTGTTGGGCAATCGTTGGGTTATCCCCGATTGCCGGATATTATGCCGTAGGCGTAATCAATCCCGTATTGCTGACTTTTTTGGGCACGCTACTGGCGGTCGCGTTTTTTGCGCCGTGGGTTACCCAACATAAACAGTGGGGGGAAATTTTTGCCAAGCAGACTCGCTGGAAATTTTTGTTTATCGGCACATTTGGAACGGCTTTGCCGTTCTCCGTTATTTTATGGGCGTTTCATTATACTACGCCGGGTAATGCCGCTATTTTGCAACAAAGCGAACTGATTTATTCGCTCATTATCGCCGCGATTTTTTTGCACGAAATTCCTACAAAGCAACAGTTGGTTGGTAGTGCACTGGTACTGGCGGGTGTGTTGTTGATTTTACTGAAAGAAAAATACACGCCGCGCTGGACCGGGGATTTAATGATTATCGCGTGCCCGTGGATGTTTCAGGCCGCCTCGTGCGTGGCAAAAAAATTGCCGCCACATTTACATCACCGCACGATTGCCGCCGCACGTAGTATTTACGCATTACCCGTGCTGAGCTTACTGCTCGTATTTTTAGCGTGGCAGAACGGCGGACATTTTGTTTTTAAGCCCGGTGTGCAAGCTCTGTGGGTTTGGTTGTACACCGGAATTTTGAAATACGGCTGGGCCATGATTTTATGGTATCAGGCCATTCGCGCACTGGATTTAAGTAAGGTAACCGCGATTTATTTATCGTACCCGGTTTTATCTTTTGCGCTGTCTATTTTACTGGGGTTGGAGACCCCGCACGCATACCAATTTATCGGTATGGCGCTGACGTTAACCGGTGCGTACTGGATTAGTTGGCTTGTCAAAAAACAACACGTATGAATAAATTACCTTCCCTCGCCATTTGGGGCGATACAATTATTACCGCTATTAATATGGTAGTGGCCGCGTATGCCGTGAAATATGCCTCGGCCGCGCTGTTTTTACTATTTGCATCTGTCGGTGCAACCTTATGTTTTGTGCCGCACGTTACGCGTATCAAGGCCTGGTGTCGCGTCTTTGACCGCAAGTATATTTGGCGATATCTGGGCATCGGCACGCTCGGCACCGCACTGCCTATGACCGTAATGGTATTTGCCTTAAACTATACCACACCTACCAACGCGTCTATCTTAAATCAATTTGAAATCATCTATTCCTTATTACTGGCGTGGATCTTGCTAGGGGAAAAACCCTCTTGGCGCCAGCTGGGCGGGTCGGCGCTGATTATCGCGGGCGTCACTATGCTACTTTGGCAAGCCGGATACACTCCGCAACTCAAAGGGGATTTAATGATTATCGGCTGTTTGTGGATGTTCCAAGTCAGCCACATTTTAGCCAAAAAACTGCCCGCGGATTTGGACGGACAAACCGTTGCGTGTATCCGTTCTTTATTTGCGATGCCCGCTTTGTTTTTGCTTATAATATATATAGCGCTTTCTCAAGGGCTGACTTTTGCCCCGGCTCCGACGTTGTGGGGCTGTGTGCTGTTTAGTGCGATTTTCTGCTATTTTATCGGCAACAGTTTATGGTATTATGGCATACGCAATATGGCCCTGGGAAAAGCAACTGCCATTATTTTATCGTACCCGGTATTTACCTTTTTAATCTCGGTATATTTGGGATTGGATAAAATAACCGTTTTCAAAATTTCAGGGTTGGTATTGGCACTGGGCGGTGCATATATCGTCACATTAGTGCCT
>JAGCKY010000084.1 GCA_017647245.1 Elusimicrobiaceae bacterium | reverse complement strand
GGTACGGGCAATCCGTATTTCACTACCGATAGTGCCGCGGCGTTGCGCGCGTCCGAAATCGGCGCAGATGTGCTGTTAAAAGCTACGCAAGTAGACGGTGTGTATGACAGCGACCCGCGCAAAAATCCCAAAGCCAAGCGCATCAAAAAGATTTCCTATAAAGAAGCCATTGAAAAGCGCTTGCAATTTATGGATACCGCCGCGCTGGCGATTTGTATGGAAAACCAAGTGCCCGTGCAAGTATTTAATTTGCACAAAAAAGGCAACATCAAGCGCGCTGTTTTGGGTGAAGATATCGGCACACTGATTTATTAAAATTATTTTTAGTGAGAGGAAACTATGGAAGGAATTAACGAATTTATTAACAAAGGCAAAACCGAAATGACCGAACATGTGGCCAAACTTCAAAAAGATTTAGCCACCATCCGCACGGGCCGCGCCAGTGCGCAACTACTGGAAAATGTGCGCGTAGATTATTACGGCACGCCAACGCCCATTAAACAAATGGCACTCATCAATGTGCTCGATGCCAAAACTCTGGAAATCCAACCGTGGGATATTTCTTCTTTAAATGAAATTGACAAAGCGCTGCAAAAAGCAGACCTCGGCGCCAGCCCGGTCAACGACGGAAAAGTCATTCGCATTACTTTGCCGTCTATGACGGAAGACCGCCGCAAAATGCTTGCTAAAAACATTGCCAAAATGAGTGAAGATTTCAAAGTAGCGGTGCGCAACACCCGCCGCGACATTTTGGAAAAAGTGAAAAAAGCGCAAAAAGCCGGCGAAGTAACCGAAGATGATTTGAAACGCTATGAAGCCGACGTGCAAAAAGCCACCGATGCCAACATCGCGCAAATTGACAAATTAGTTTCCGAGAAAGAAGCGGAAATTATGAAAGTGTGAGCTGTTTTTTAACACCAACACCCCGCGCCATTCTCCGTGCGGGGTTTTTTATTGAAACACATATTTGCGGCTGACAGCCGGATCATTGGAAGTTGCTCCAGTTATATCTCTCGTTAAATTTTTACATACCGTATGCATATATGGCTTTTCATTCTCCTTATATACACGGCATTCCCGGCGTAGCGGCATATTACTGTGTTGAAAATAAACGATATGCCCAAATGTAAGAGGTTTCGTAAATACATTTAATGCTGTTCCACTCGCATCAATATCCACATGCCAATCCGGGCTTTCGGGGAGGGAAACATCTAAATTTTCCAAATTTTTTGTATAGGTACCATTCGCCATATAATACACTTCTTCCGCACGGGCAATTTCATCTCCCACTAGCATCAGCTGGGTATAGCGCGCCTTCGCTACCGCCACTTGATATTGCGGCAGTGCCACTGCGGCTAATATGCCGATGATTAAAACAACTACTAATAATTCAATTAGCGTAAATGCTTTCTTATTTTTTGCCATACATTCTCCTTTCTTTGTATTCCCAACACACATATCATACCAAAAAAAAAAAACAAGTCAAGCCCTATTTTTACGACGAAAAAAGCGGAAAAGAAAAAATCTTTTCCGCTTTAACCTTTCAAAAAACAATCTGTTATTCCGCTTCGCCTTCTAACATTTTTTCTTCCGCAATCGCGGCGCGTTTACGCAAATGGTGTACCAAAATTTTCTTGCGCAGGCGCAAAGATGTCGGCGTGATTTCTACGAGTTCATCCGGCGCAATATATTCCACCGCCTGTTCCAAACTCATTTGCCGCGGCGGCGTGAGCGTGTAGGATTCGTCACTGGACGAACTGCGCATATTGCTCAAGTGCTTGGCTTTGCAGGGATTTACCACCAAATCATTATCGCGCGAGTTCTCCCCCACGATTTGCCCCATATACACTTTTTCGCCGGGACCTAAAAATAATTCCCCGCCGTTTTCCAACGCAAACAGCGCATACGCGGTGGTGATGCCGTCCTCTTTGGCTACCAGCACGCCGTTGTGGCGAATCGGCGCCAAATTCACTTTGGGATAATATCCGTGGAAACTATGGTGCATAATGCCCGTTCCGCGCGTACCGGTTAAAAATTCATTTTTAAATCCCAGTAGCGCACGTGCCGGAATCAGATATTCCAAACGCAAGCGGTCCTCGCCTTCTGCAACCATATTTTCCAACTTGGCCGCGCGTTGGCCCACGAGCGTAAATACCGCACCCTGATGCTCTGATTTAATATCCAATACCAGATATTCCATCGGCTCTAAAATCTGTCCATTTTCCTCTTTATAAATCACTTCGGGCGATGATACGGCTAACTCAAATCCTTCGCGGCGCATATTTTCAATCAGTACGGTCAAGTGAAGTTCACCGCGCCCGTATACTTTAAATTTTCCCTCGCCCTCTAACTGTTCTACCTTAAGACCCACATTAGTTTGGGCTTCTTTTTCTAAACGGTTTTTGAGGTGGCGGCTGGTGACGAATTTCCCCTCTTTACCCGAGAACGGACTGTCATTGACCATAAAATCCATAGACATGGTCGGCTCGTCAATGGACAGCGGCGGCAGGGCTTTGGGAAATTCCGGCTGACAAATGGTATCGCCTACGTCCACGCCTTCCAAACCAGCGATAGACACTATGTCGCCCGCCTGCGCGTTTTCTACTTCCTTTTTGCCCAAACCTTCGTACATCTCAATTTTGACGGCTTTAGACGGTGTTTGCGTGCCGTTTTGATGCAGTAGCACCACACTTTGCCCGCGCGAAATTTTACCGGCTAAAATACGCCCGATACCCACATGGCCCAAGAAATTATTGTAATCCAACATCGTCACCTGCATCTGTAGCGGCTCATCGGGCATCGCCACCGGAGCAGGCACATGCGAAATAATTGTATCAAGCAGCGGCGCGATATCTTTGCCTTTTTCTTCCATTTTCAAACTGGCCCAGCCCTCACGGCCCGACGCATACAAAATCGGAAAATCTAATTGCTCATCGGTAGCACCCAGCTCCATAAAGAGGTTAAACACTTCGTCCACCACTTCGCTGGGGCGCACATGGTCGCGGTCCATTTTATTGATAACGACTATCGGACGCAAACCAAGCGCGAGCGCTTTACGCAACACAAAACGAGTTTGCGGCATGGGGCCTTCCACCGCGTCCACCATTAAAATCGCACCGTCCACCATTTTGAGCACGCGCTCCACTTCGCTGCCGAAGTCCGCATGTCCCGGAGTGTCAACGATGTTAATGGTATGATTTTTATATTTTACCGACGTGCATTTGGCCAAAATGGTAATGCCGCGCTCACGCTCCAAAGGGTTGGAGTCTAAAACGGTTTCTTGGGCTTCGTCTTCTTTGACGGTAAACTGTCCGGCTAATTTGAGTAAGGCATCTACAACGGTAGTCTTGCCATGGTCTACGTGCGCGATGATAGCCACATTGCGAACGTCCGAGCGCGTATTTTGCATAATAAGTTAGTTTTCCTAATTCATAAAATATCCCGCTTGCGCGGGAGCTGTTTTACAGCAGATATAGTATATTTTAGTATTTTTTGGGGTATTGTGTATAGAGAAAAATCCCGCACCTTTCATGCGGGATTTGAATAACTATCTGTTTAATTTTTTCTTTAATTGATCGGTCGCTTTCATAAACTGTTTATACAACACACCGGGCGCGTGTAATTTACATTCGCGTTTATAGGCGCCGTATTTCTGGGAAAATGCCCGAGCCGTTATCACTACGGTTCTGCCGTCTCGCAATAAGAAAGCCCGCATCGGAGTGCTGAAAACTTCTAGACTCTCATCGCCGTAAATGGTCATATATAATCCAACGCAATCCTTACCAAAATCGTCGTACCAGTAACGTTGTAAATATCCTAAACGTGCTTTTGAATAAACATTAATTTGTACTTCTTTGATTTCATAATCTTCATGACGCCAACCCAGCGGTCCCATTACTCTGCCCGCAACAAACCGATCTGAAATCAATTTAGCGTTGCCGTTCTTATCTACTGTTACGCCTTCGCTAAACACGGCAGGGCCATTTTCCGCACGGTACAGATAAGTATGTACACTTCCGCCCCGGATTTCAAATTCTTTCTCGTCTTGCAACGCAAACACATATTTTCCTATCTTAAATTCCGAAAAAACAGATTTTTCCGCTATCATTTTTTCAACAGCTTGCTCCACTTGAAACGATTTCTCGGTTGCCGTTTTCGTTCCGTCTCTTTCGGATGTCTTGTATGAACTTTCCTGGCCTAATAAGCCATGCATGCCGTCCAGTATCACCATGTTATCCCCTGCTATGCTTTGTCCCTGTGCACCCAAAGCCAATAATCCACACCCCAATACTAATAATAATTTTTTCATTTTATTCCTCTCTTTTTTTACCGACTATATCTATTGTAAATTTCTTTGGACGTCTCTCACAAGGGAAAAAAGACCTATTTCCGTCTGGGTCATAAGACCTACTTATATCTACACAAAAAAGCGCGCCCACAAAGAGCGCGCTTTTTACTTCGCAAAACAACTTTTATTTGGCTTGGCTGACGGCTACCGCAACGGCTACTGTCGCCCCCACCATCGGGTTGTTACCCATGCCGATCAAGCCCATCATCTCCACATGGGCAGGCACAGAGGATGAACCCGCAAATTGCGCATCGCCGTGCATGCGGCCCATGGTGTCGGTCATACCGTACGAGGCAGGACCCGCGGCCATATTGTCCGGGTGCAACGTGCGGCCTGTACCGCCGCCGGACGCAACGGAGAAATATTTTTTGCCGTTTTCAATGGCCCATTTCTTGTACGTGCCGGCTACCGGGTGCTGAAAGCGGGTCGGGTTGGTGGAGTTACCCGTAATGGATACGTCCACACCTTCATGGCGCATAATCGCCACGCCTTCGTTGACATCATCGGCACCGTAGCATTTCACTTTGGCTTTATCGCCGTCGGAAAATGCTTTTTCGCTGACGATTTTCAGCTCGCCGGTTTTGTAATTATATTCGGTTTCTACCGAGGTAAAACCGTTAATACGGGAAATAATGTACGCGGCGTCTTTACCCAAACCGTTTAAAATAACGCGCAAGGGTTCTTTGCGCACTTTGTTGGCGGTGCGGGCAATACCGATGGCACCTTCTGCGGCGGCAAAGCTTTCATGTCCGGCTAAGAAGCAGAAACATTTGGTTTCTTCGCGCAGTAACATCGCGCCCAAATTACCGTGGCCTAAACCGACAGCGCGTTGGTCCGCTACCGAGCCCGGAATGCAGAAACTCTGTAAGCCCACGCCGATTTTTTCGGCGGCTTCCGCGGCAGATTTCACACCGGATTTCAAGGCAATCGCGGCACCAACCGTATAGGCCCAAACCGCATTTTCAAAAGCAATCGGCTGAATGCCTTTGACGATTTTTTCCACGTCAATGCCTTTGTCTAAGCAAATCTTGCGGGCTTCTTCCAAATCCTTAATGCCGGCGGCTTTGAGCGCGGCGTTAATTTTGTCAATTCTTCTTTCGTATCCTTCAAATGTAATGGTCATAATTCTCTCCTTGGCTTACTCTTTGCGCGGGTCAATTTTCTTGACAGCTTCGTCAAAGCGGCCATAGGTTTTGACGTTTTCTTCAAAGGCCTTTTTCGCGTCAGTGCCTT
>JAGCKY010000009.1 GCA_017647245.1 Elusimicrobiaceae bacterium | reverse complement strand
GTGGCCGTATGTCGTTTTTAAAACGGCAATACGTGGAAGATCCCCGATTACAGACTTCGGGGATGGTTCTTTTATTTAACAAAGGATTTACGCTGATAGAGCTGTTAGTGGTCGTTTTAATTATAGGTATCTTGGCGGCTATTGCCTTACCGCAATATCAGGTAGCTGTTGTAAAAGCACGGGTCGGCACGATGTTGCCGATGTTGAAAAGTATTGCCCAGGCCGACCAAAGTTATTTTTTGGCGAATGGAGAATATACATCGGATGCAACCCAATTGGATATTGAGCCGGCGGGTAATTGTGTTCCTCTGGAAGCCGCAGGTCCTTATCATGCCTACGGCAAATTATGGAAATGCGGAGATGATTTTCTGTTAGATAATTCGGTAGGAAACACAGTTCGTGTATATGCTAACTATTGCCCGGGACACAACACTTCATGGAATGACTGCGAAAACAACAGAGATTTTAACGTGTATATTCAATTGTACAACGGTAGAACAGACGACTATAGCTGGCAATGGGGATGCACGGCAGTGGATAATAGCTCTTCTTTGGGAACCAAAATGTGTAACGCTCTGAAAATGGATAGTTTATAAGAATAAATTTTCAACCATACTACACAATCAATTTTTAATGAGTTGGCGCGCGGCAGATTTGTCTTTTGCGAGTTGTTTTTTGAGCGCGTCTAAAGAGGCAAATTTTTCTTCGCCGCGGATTTTAGCGACAAATACCACTTCTATGCGCCGGCCGTAAATGGATTTATTGAAATCCAAAATGTACACTTCGGTCAGCGGCACGGGGGCAGAAATCGTGTTGACCGTCGGGCGATAGCCGATATTACAAATGCCCTTGTACCAACTGTGCCCTACGCGCACGCGCACCGCATATACGCCAAGCGGCAGAAGTTTATAAAAATTGACATCTAAATTAGCGGTGCGAAAACCTAATTTGCGGCCCAAGCGTTGGCCCGGTATCACGCGCCCTTCCAAACTATACGCATGACCGAGCATGGCATTTGCACCGGCAATATCTCCCGCGGCCAATGTCTTGCGAATTAAAGAAGAAGAAATTTTTTCGCCGCGCGGCCCATTATAAAACGGCAACACTTCAAAGGGTAAACCCAACTGCGCGCATTTTTGTTTGAGCCACGCATCGTTGCCGGCGCGGTTTTTACCAAATGTAAAATCCGGGCCGGCTAAAATTCCACCGCAACGGTATTTGCCGATGAGTACCTTTTTCAAAAAGTTTTCCGGCGTAAATTCGCGGTACAAATAAAAATTCAGTTCTTCTCGTTGTGTGTCGCCAAGTGCTTGTTTAAGCTGTAATTTTTTTTCGGGCGGAGTGGAAAGCACCGTCATGGCGGGCGTTTCACAAAGTAATGTTTTCGGCGGATAAGGGAAGTACAGCACGAGCGGTTTTAATTGGTGTAATACCGCCAGTTGCTCTAGGCGCGTAAACAACGCACGATGCCCCAAGTGCATCCCGTCAAACGTGCCGACTGTCAAAAAGTATTTTGCTTTCTTCATTTATTTTCCTAATCCTGCCAAAACAGGAGTCTGCAGAAATTGTACTATTTCTTCACGCGGTGCGGTTTTTAATTTTGCCCCGTCAAACGCGTTTTCTACCGAAAAAGGTCCAATAGTTAAACGGCGCAACGCCGTTAAATGACCCGTTGTACCCAGCGCACGCGCCAGCATTAGCCCCAGCGAACGCACATACGTGCCGCACGAGCAATGCAAGGTAAATTCAATTTGGTCCGTACCATTAAATTGAATATCATTCCAAGAGAAAATTTCCACTTCATTAAAGCGGCTTTCCAGTTGCGTGCCCTCACGCGCAAGGTCATACATTTTGCGTCCATTAATTTTTTTGGCGCTGAAAGGGGGGATTTGTTGACGTACTTTGCCGGTTAAACAATGGGTGGCGGCTTGTATTTTTGCTAAATCCAGTGGCGGCACAGAGCGTGTATTTGTTACCGTTCCGTCACCGTCCCAAGTATCCGTTTCCGTGCCGAGTTTCAATGTGGCGCGGTACGTTTTGGGTAATTTTAGAAACTGATTTTGCAAACGCGTAGCTTGCCGTTCTACAAGTAAAATCAAAAGCCCGGTTGCCATAGGGTCTAATGTGCCGCTGTGTCCGATACATTTGGTGTGCAAGGCACGCCGTGCGATAGCCACGATGTCATTAGAAGTAAATCCCTGCGGTTTATCTACGAGCAAAAGACCGCCGGGACGGGCGGCCTGCGCGGGTGCAGAAAAGTTTGAATTATTTGCCATGACTTTCTACGACAGATTGCACTACTTTGGCCAATTCATCGGCCACGGTTTGCACGGGTTTGCCGATAATTTTAAATCCGGCCGCACGGGCATGACCGCCACCGCCGAATTTTTGAGCAATGGCGCTGACATCAATTTTATTGCGCGAGCGTAAATTGACCGATACTTTGTCCGGCTCTTCCTTAATCAGTGCGGAAACTTCCACGCCCGGAATCATCGTCGGCTGGCTGACAATTCCTTGCGTTTGAGACGGCACAGCATTAAGCGGTTCAAAATCAGCTTGCGTGAGAATAATTTCGCTGTATTTTTTGTTAAACAGCAGGCGCATTTTTTCCAGCGCGCGACCGACCAGTTTCAGTTCGGTATAAGATTTGGTGAAATAAATCACTTGATTGATTTTATTGACGTCCGCGCCCAAGGCCACTAAAGCCGATGCCACGCGCAATGCTTCGGCGGTGGTATTGGTATGCAGAAAACGCCCGGTATCGGTCACAAGTCCGGTATACAAACACGTGGCTTCATCAGCGGTAGGGAGTAAATTATCTTTAGACGCTTCAAATAATTGAAACAAAATTTCCGCAGTAGAAGATGCGGTGGAATCAATGTGATTAATGTGTCCGTACGCATCGCTGACTAAATGGTGGTCAATGTTGATGAGTGTTTTGGCATTGTTAAGTACATTGTCTAAATTGCCGCCGCGCGTGCGGTCCGAACATTCCAGCAAAATCACCGTGTCAAATTGCGGTTTGGGGGGGAGTTCTTTTAAATGAATTTTCTGCAAGCCCGGCAAAAATAATAAATCATTTCCGATAGCAGGGTCCGCATACGCATACGCCGTTTTACCCAAACGTTCCAGCAGCGAGCACATGGTTAATGTGCAACCCAACGAATCGCCGTCCGGGTTTAAATGTCCGGCGACAAAAAAGTTTTGTCCCGCTTCAATGGCTTGCCAAATTTGCTGAAAGGAATTATTTTTCATGTTCTTTTTCTTTTTCAATAATTTTAAAAATACTTTCTACCCGGCTGGCCTGTTCGGGCGTGTCGTCGTATTCAAAACTAAAAGACGGAATGCGTTTTAAATGCAAGCGGTGGCGCAAAAGTGCACCTAATTCTTTACGCAAAAGGGATAGTTGGTCTTGTGTTTTTTTGCGGTCTTCGGGACTGCCGAAAACGGAAAAATACACTTTTGCGGTGGCTAAATCTTTGGCTACGCGCACGGCGGTAATCGTCACAAAACCGCCAAAATTACCTGCGGCGGTCATCTTGGTGATAATCGTGTTAATTTCCTGCAAAAAAAGCGCTTCCAAGCGTTTGGTTCGGTCTATCATAGTTTTATTATAGCATTTTAGCTGGTGAGTTTAGGGACGCACAGCTATAAAAAACCCCGCCCGAAATAGGGCGGGGAATCACTTTAATAAGCTTTTACCGTTTGTAATGATTTGGTAATTTCTTTTTTGGTTAATTTCTTTTGCAAATCCTGTAGATCGTTTTGGTCTAATTCTGCAAGTGTTGCCCATTCATGCAAAGTTTGTGCAATGTCTTGGCAGGTTTGCGCGGCTTGCGGGTCTTGCGCGATTTGTTTTAATTCTTCGGGTGTAGCATTTAAAAAGAGCGAAATGTTTTGAGTCAAACGGTTTGCCAATGCTTCATCGGTCGGTTGTGCGTAGGCGGCCGCCACGCCCATAATAGTAATAGCTAATGCCATAGTGATATTGGTTTTGCTTAATAATTTTTTACCCAATGCTTGCAGGGCTTGTTTTTGGTTGGAGTGTTGGGCCTTGGCATAATACTGGGATAATTTTTTGAAAATATTTTGCGTGAAGGAAGATGTGTAGCCGTCGGGGCGATAGTTGGCTATTAAATTTTCAATCATGCGGTGGTCTGCATTGGTAAGCGGGGCTTGATACATTTCATGCAAAATTTCGGCGGCACGTTTGCGGTCCCATTGTTTAATGGCTGTGAAGAAATCAGCCAGCGGTTGTTCAAACTTCGGGTCGCTCTTTGCAAAGGTAAGCAATTCATAAAAAGTTGCGTGATTGGTTTGGGTGGCGCTTTGCAATTTTAAATGGTCAATATAATTTATTAATTCGGGCAACTGGTTTTTAGGGGCTTTGCCGTCTGCGGCCAACTGAGCAAGTTGTTTTTCTAATTTTTGAACGCGCAAATCTGCATTCTTACGCATTTGTAATTCCAAGTGCAATTCTTCAATCTGCTTTTCCGTGCGGGTTATTTCTTTGGTGTATAAGTCTGCCAGCTCGGAATTGGCCTGTTGTTCAATAATTAATTGTTCAAATAAATCTTGTATTTGATTATTGGCTTCGTTGAGTTCTTTTTGATGTCCGGAAAGCAAGCGTTTGGCAGACTTGCTGGATTGGGTTAATTTGTTGTGCAAGTTTTTGATTTGTATTTCTACTTCGGTAATTTTTTGGCTCTGCGTAGAGGTTAAGTTCTTAGCGGTTTGCTTGACGGACAACAGTTTGTTTTGCAATTGTTCCAACTCCTCTAAAGCCGTTTGATATGTTTTTTGGTTTAACAAAATAAACTGAGACACAGCCAGCGCGGCAGGCAGAATTTTTTGGGTATCGTTTGGGTAGTATTGTTGGAAAATTTGATAATCTATGCGGGCGCGTTGCTGTAAATCATAGAGCGAAAGTTCGGCGGGTTTTTCTTGTTGCGCAAAAGAAAGAGAAGAACCGACTAATAAACTGATTATTAAAGTAGCTGAAAGTAATTTATAACTCGTGTGCATAGTATATCCCTCATGTAAAAGCTACTTATATTTTTGCAAAGAGTATATAAAAGGCGCAAGAAACCTTTGACCTAAGGTCGTCTAGGTCTTTAGACCTAAAAAAAGAGCCCCGGGTTGGAGCTCTTTTTCTTATTATTTCGTGTGAAAATAAGTTTTATTGTTTGGTATCACCCTTTTTGGCCAAATAGACGTCTACGTCTTGCGTGGTGACCAAACAACCTTTGGGCTGTGTTTCCAGCCACGGCAAAATTTCCTGTAGAAAGCCCTCAATTTTTTCTTGCGTATCAATCATCAGCACGACCATAGGGAATTTTTCCACCAGTTCAAAAAAGCGGGAATTGTGCAGTTCGCTGCTGATACCAAAGCCCATGCGGCCTTTGATAGCGGTGGCACCTTCCAAACCGAATTTTTTAGCGCGGCGGATGATGCCTTCATAAAGCAAATGATGGTCTACTACGTCGGTACTGCTGACAAAAATGCGCAGTTGTTTCATTTTTTTTGGTTGCATATACTGCCCCCTTGTATTAGACACCGCGTCGTTTTGCTGCGGTGAGCGGCCCGGGCCGCTACCTTTATTATAAATACTTTTTTATTATTGGGCAAGGGGAAAAATAATTATTGTTTTATTATTGCCAATATAGGGCTTGACTTGTTTTTTTTTTGTGGTATGATATGGAGGTAGTAGTTATAAATAAAGTGTCGTGCTGAGTCGTTTTTGCTC
>JAGCKY010000083.1 GCA_017647245.1 Elusimicrobiaceae bacterium | reverse complement strand
TGTTTGCCAAATCGGAATTGTAGCGGTTTTTAAAACTGGTCATGGAAAAATCGCCGTCTTGGCCAAAGGGCACTTCACGAAATAGGAAAGCGCGCACCGGGTCCACGCCGTATTTTTGCGCGAGCTCCACCGGATTAACCACATTGCCCAACGATTTGGACATCTTTTCCCCTTCCACGGTCCACCAGCCGTGCGCAAATACTTTTTTCGGCAAAGGAAGCCCAAGTGCCATGAGCATCGCGGGCCAAATCACCGAGTGAAAACGGAAAATTTCTTTGCCTACCAAATGAACATCGGCCGGCCAAAAATCTTCAAACGATTTTGCGCCGAGTTTGGCCAAATGCGCTTCGTGTTCGGCTTTATCTTCGCATAAAACTGTACCCGCGCCCGTAGCAGAAATATAGTTAATCAGCGCGTCAAACCACACATACACCGTGTGTGCCGGGTCTGACGGTACTTGTACGCCCCATTTAACTTTCGTGCGTGAAACGGATAAATCACGCAGGCCACTTTTGACGAAGCTCAAAATTTCATTGGCGCGGTATTTCGGGCTTAAAAAGCCGGGATTTTCCGCGTAAAATTTCAGTAGCGGCTGTTCGTATTTGGAGAGTTTAAAGAAATAGGTTTCTTCGTGCACTTCGGTCAGCGGGCGTTTGTGCACCGGACACAGACCGCCTTCCAGCATCTCGCTCTCATCGTAATACTGCTCACAAGACAAACAGTATTTGCCCGAATAAGAGCCCTTGTAAATGTCGCCCTGCTTTAACAATTTTTCAAAAACGGCTTGCACCACGTGCTCATGTTTCGGGTCGGTGGTGCGGATAAAATCGTCGTAAGAAATGTTTAATTCTTTCCACATTTGGCGATACTGCGCGGAAATTTGGTCCGTCCATTCTTGCGGACTGACGCCTTTGGCGGTGGCAGATTTTTCAATGTTGGCGCCGTGTTCATCGGTACCGGTTAAAAAATGCACGTCCGCGCCTTGTTGGCGTTTGTAGCGCGCCAGAATATCCAGTGCGATCGTCGTATACGCATGCCCGATATGCGGCACGGAATTGACGTAATAAATAGGGGTGGTGATAAAAAATTTCTTGCTCATAGTTTCTCCTTAAAAAATCTGCAATTGTAATTCGTTGACGCGCATCAGCGCGGTTTCCACAACTAATGCCGGCGATACATTGCGCCCGACGGCATTTTTATAATTTTCCATCTTCTGCAAAACGGTTTGTAATCGCGCGCGCTCTTGTTCGTCTGCCGCGGCCCATTTACGGTGCAAGGCCAAAATCACTACGTCCAAAATCGCTTGCGCATTTTCGCGCGCTTGCACCATGGTTCGCGGCAAACTCATTGCCACGCCGGACGGCCACGTAGGGCCCGGCTGCACTTCCTGCAAAATTTCAAGTGCCTCTGCCGCCATACGCGCGTGCGTAAGAGACCCCTGCCCGTAGCGCGCGGCCAGCGCCGCATCTTGCACTTCCGGGCAAACGCGCGGCAATAATTCTTCCACTGTGCTGTCCGGCAGCGGCGCAAATTGCAACGGTTGGCAGCGTGACAAAATTGTTTTAAGCATAGCCGCTTTTTTATCGGTGAGCAAAATCCACACGGTTTTTTGCGGCGGCTCCTCAATAAATTTAAGTAGCGCATTGGCCGCTTCGGCCTGCATACTTTGCGCTTCGTCTACAATAAAAATCTTCCAACCGCCGCGCGCACTTTTCTGCTGACTGCGCGCTGTGATGTCGCGTATCGTATCTACTTTAATGCGCTGTTGTTTGAGCAGTTCCTTTTCCAATTCTTCTTCGTACGATTTATCCGACGGATCTTTTTTAAGCTCCAGCCGCGCCTGATACAAAAAATCCGCCACCACTACGTCGGGATAAATCTCTTGCTCAATGGCTTTGCAATGCGCGCATACCCCGCAAGAGTCGCCTTTTTTGCGTGCGTTTTCGTCCAAACAGTTCAATGCTTTTGCAAATTCCAGCGCGGCTTTGCGCTTGCCGATACCCGACGGCCCGCAAAAGAGCAGTGCCTGCGGCACATGGCCCAGCACGCTTTTTTGTAAATACGCCACCGCCGCGGGTTGGTTTAAGACTTCACTGAAAGGCATAAATCGGTAATGTGATGCGCTTTAAGCAGGTCAATGACTTTGTGGTGAATCATATCCACATCTGTATCGGCATCTAATAAATATGCGTTTTCTGTACGACTCACTAAATTTTTATAACCTTGGCGCATATTATCGCGAAATTCTTTATCTTCACGCTCTAAACGGTCCGAAAACAAATACTCGCCGCGCGAAGAAAAATACTTATCCGACATCAAAAATACTAAAGTCAAATCCGGTTTGAGCCCCGTGGTGGCGATTTTGTTCAAGGTTTCAATCATTTTTAAATCCAGCCCGCGCGCATACCCTTGATACGCCGCCGTGGACATAGTGTAGCGCTCACAAATGACGATTTTCCCCTCGTGCAAAGCCGGGATAATTTTTTCTTGTGTGTGTTGGGCGCGGCTGGCTTCATAAAGTAAAAGCTCAGCTACCGGACGTACGTCCAGTTCCGGCTCTAGTAGAATTTGGCGGATTTTTTCAGCCGTCGGTGTACCGCCCGGCTCGCGCGTGAGCACTACGTCTGCGCCTTGTTCCAACAAATAATTATAAAGCAGTTTGGCTTGGGTGGACTTTCCACAGCGGTCCGGCCCTTCTAAAACGATAAATTTTCCTTTCATACTAATTAATTCCTTCTTGTGAGGTGATGATTTCCAACTCCGCTTTTTGCGGCAAATGCCAACCGCCGCCCACCTGCTTGAGCAGCGCAGGCATTTTGCCTTGTGCGGTAAGGATGAAATCAATTGCTTCGCGGTAAGCGCCGCTACCGCCTTGGCGGGCAGTTACGTAATGTGCGGCGTCTTTGACAGCTTGCACGGCGTTAGGCACGGTAATGGCCAGCCCGACTTTTTCCATGGACGGCAAATCGGTCAGGTCATCGCCGATATACGCCACTTCGTCTAATGAAATGTTTTCGCGCTTTAAAATATCTTCCAAGGCCAATGTTTTGGTCAGATACCCCTGGTAGAAAAAGTTCATGCCTAAATTGCGCGCGCGGCTGACGGTTGTCTCGTGACGGCGGCCCGTGATGACCCCGCATTTAAGTCCGGCCAAGCGGCACAGCATAACCGCAATCCCGTCCAAGGCATTAAACGATTTGATTTCTTCTATTTTGCCCTCGGGATTGACATAAAAATGCAGTTTTCCGTCGGTCCAAATGCCGTCCACGTCATTTAGAATAACTTTGATTTTGCGCGCCCGCGCGAGTAGTTCTTCATTCATATTTCTATTATAGCAAATATGAAGTGAAGCCTCCTGCCACAAAACGAAATCTCAACCATTAATTACGGCAGAATATAATAGCGCCACGTATTAACCAGGTCTTCATAAGTGGCGGCTTCCATTTTTTCGCAAAAACTTCCTGCCGCAAAAGTAGCAGTATACCTTTCTACGCACCGAATTTTTTTATCTGAGACACTAACCCTAAATCCACCGCATCTGTAAGGACCGGAACGCCAGGCAATCGTTAGGTTTCCACTTGCATTAATTGTCATCTGTATGTCATTATTATAACGCACAGAATCCTGCTGTGAGGTGCTTGTGCTCGAGCAGAAATCGGAAGAGTTACTTGCCGATGCCGATGTCCAATTCGGCATCTGTATATCTAAATCAGAAAAAGTTTCGGCATAAGAGCCATTAGCCAAATAATAAGAAGTTTGCGCATCTAAATAAGATTTTGCCAATACTTTGAGTTGTGCATTTTTGGTTTTCCACACTGCTTTTTGATACTGCGGCAGAGCAATGGCGACCAGTATGCCAATGATTAATACAACCACTAACAGCTCAATAAGGGTGAATGCGTGCACCTCCACGCCGTCACCCCGCAGGCCTGTAATGCGGGGTATAACGCAACAACTTATATCCCGCATAGAAACACTGCGGGATGACGACTTAAATGTAAATGCTTGTTTTTTCATAAGGTCTCCTTTTGTTTGTTAGGGTCGTCATTCCGGGCATGGACCCGGAATCCAGCTGTTATAAAGGCTGTTTTTCCTTTATCAATAATTACTGGATTCCCGGCTGCCGCTACGCGGCACCAGGAATGACACCTTATTTTATCCCTAACCCCGTATTGTACCAAAAAAAAAACAAGTCAAGCTTTATTTTTATTCCAATAAAAGCACAACAAACAACCCCGCCAAAAGCGGGGGTACGGCTTTACGCATATTGTTACATGGAAAGATATAATCCCAATTTGACTAGCCCCTTACACAACAAATGTACCAGCTTGACTGCGGGCGTAAAATAAAAAATAATTGCCACTATTTGATGAAAGCGTTTTTCGGCACGTGGCATCACGGGATATTTATATAAATGGTACAGCCCCCATCCACCCCACACGGCCCACGGGATACCCCATACTACCACGTGAAGCGATTGTTCCAATGTTTGTACCTCACCGGGGCCCAACGGCGCCGGACAAAAAATGTTAAAAATCGGTGTTATAAAGCAGTAAAACAAAATTACCTGCCATCACCAGCACATAAATTTCCGCCCGAAACTTCCTTTCGTACTACCGAGCCACGCCGTCAATATACACAAATACGCAATTTCTATATAAGTGTATATCATATAGGCATAAAAACCCGTTTCATGCCGGTAAAAAGTCATGTGCTTGACAAATTTCATCGTCTCGGGAAGGTCAAGCGCATACAAAAAATAAATCAAACTCAACAGATAAAAAAGATCCGTGTTCCAATTTTCATAGTTTCCCCCTTTAGAACAGCCCCAACACGTGTCCGAGTCTTAAAATTCGCCGGTCAATCGGATTCAAAAAACGCAAATGCACAAACCACACGTTCCACACCCAAAACAGTATAAAACAAACCGTATGTATCCACCAAATCCAATTGGTAAATTTTACTTTGCGTATCACCTGATACAGCCCGATAATGCACCACAAAGTCCAAGGGATATTCCATACAATGGTCAGCCATTTTTCAGCCGGTCCGATTTTCACAAAATAGCAATCTATATTGAACAGCGGATATAAAAAATAACTCCATATAATCAAATTCCACCAAAAAATAAAAAAGCCCTTATAAACGTCCTTATACCGAAACGCCAGCCAAAAAAGCAAAATGGCTATATACGCGCTAAATAATTTTGTCAATATATGCGCGCGGATATAAATTATCTCGTGGAACCAGCCATACATTCTTAATGCCCGGGAATGATTATAATCTAGTGCTGCCATCAGCGCAAGTGTCCCAAATAAAATAAAAAATGTCTTCAACAGCAGCCGTTGCCAATTCTTCATTGTTATCTCCAAACAGGGTATATTTTTAATTACTTTATATACCCTGTTTAGATTATAACATAATTTAATTAATTATTTTAAATTATTTCTTTGTCCTCCTCAAACTCATCATCCGGTACATCCTTCACCGCGTCCAAATACTTAACCTTTAACGGCACATGGCTTTGCTCTTTACCGCGGTATTTTTCAATGAACGCGCAAAAATCACTTTCCCGGTCAACCAGGTCAATACAACCGGCGCTTCCTTTTTCTTCTCCCCCGTGGATAAAAAAATGATCCCGACCCGTTTCTTTTTTCTGCTCTTCACTTTGCGAAATTGAAATACGGCAATTCCCCCACGAATAACGGCCACCCGGATATCTGCCTATGTCCTCATCTAATATATCTCCCGCCAGTGCGGCCACCTCATCTTTCAAGGTAGGTCGTTGTACTTCTTGCGGATTAATGGAATAATCCCCTTCCGGGATTGGCCCTTCTGCGCGTTCTTGGCGGTATTTGGAATAATCAAACTCCGTACCAAAACGCGGCGTGCCCGAATAAGCAGGCAAAAATTGCTCTACTGTTTCGCCATTTTTGTCAACAGCCGTAGTAACTAAATCTACTCCGTCAAACAGAATAGATTTGATGTACGGTCCTTGCGGTT
>JAGCKY010000082.1 GCA_017647245.1 Elusimicrobiaceae bacterium | reverse complement strand
TACATCATGCCGCCCATTCCCCCCATGCCGGGCATACCGGCAGGTCCGTGGGAGTGACCTTCTTTTTCGGGCGCATCGGCTACTAAACATTCTGTCAGTAACACGGTGGCCGCGATAGAGGAGGCATTTTCTAAAGCGGTGCGTACCACTTTGGCCGGGTCCACGACGCCTGCTTTCAAGAGGTCGCCGTATTCGCCGGTTTCGGCATCAAAGCCGTCAGCAGCGCCTTTCATAGATAATACTTTGTCTACCACAACCGCGCCGTCCAATCCGGCATTGACTGCGATTTGTTTAAGCGGAGCCGTTAAAGCTTTGCGCACGATAGAGATACCGGTTTTGACATCTTCGTCATCGGTTTTCAAAGCGTCCAGCGCTTTTTGACTGCGGGCCAAGGCCACACCGCCGCCCGGCACCAATCCTTCTTCCACGCCGGCTTTGGTAGCGTTTTTGGCATCTTCCACTTTGGCTTTTTTGGCTTTCATTTCCGTTTCGGTGGCGGCCCCTACGCTGATGACAGCTACACCGCCGGACAATTTGGCCAGGCGTTCTTGCAATTTTTCTTTGTCATAATCGCTGGTGGAATTTTCAATTTGTTTGCGGATTTGTTCGGCACGTGCGGCAATGGCTTCTTTACTGCCTTTTCCGCTGACGATCGTGGAATTTTCTTTGTCCACAACTACGCGGTCAGCTTGACCGAGGAAAGCCAAATCGGCTTTGTCTAATTTCATACCGCGCTCTTCGCTGATGACTTCGCCGCCGGTTAACGTAGCGATATCTTGCAACATTTCTTTGCGGCGGTCGCCAAAGCCCGGAGCTTTTACGGCGCAACCTTTCAAAGTACCGCGCAATTTGTTTACCACGAGGGTGGCCAATGCTTCGCCGTCCACATCTTCGGCAATGATTAAGAACGGACGACCGGTTTGTACGATTTTTTCCAACACGGGCAACAAATCGTTCATAGAGGAAATCTTTTTGTCCGTGATAATAATGTAGGCGTTTTCCAACACACATTCCATGCGTTCGGCATCGGTCACAAAATACGGAGAAATATAACCGCGGTCAAATTGCATACCTTCCACAACGTCCAATTTCGTTTCGGCGGTTTTGCCTTCTTCTACCGTGATGACGCCTTCATGACCTACTTTTTCCATTGCTTCGGCAATCAGTTCGCCAATCACGCGGTCATTAGAAGAAATGGTGGCGATTTGTGCTTTTTCTTCTTTGGTCTTGACGGGTTTTTGCATGTTAGCCAACGATTCTTTTACCGCACCGACGGCCATTTCAATACCCTTTTTCACCATAGTCGGATTGGCTCCGGCGGTGATGTTTTTGATACCTTCTTTCAAAAGGGCATCGGCGAGTACGGTAGCGGTGGTCGTACCGTCACCGGCGACGTCATTGGTTTTGGCGGCTACTTCGCGGATGAGTTGCGCGCCCATATTTTCAAATTTGTCTTCCAGCTCAATATCTTTGGCAATGGTTACACCGTCGTCAATAATGAGCGGAGAGCCGAACTTTTTTTCCAACACCACGCTACGGCCTTTGGGCCCCAATGTTACTTTTACGGCATTGGCTACTTTCTCAATACCCGCTTTCATTTTGGCGCGGGCTTCGTCTGCAAAAATGATTTGTTTTGCCATATATTATCTCCTTAATTTACCCCAAGATCCCCAAGATTTCGTCTTGGTGGATAATCAAATAGGTTTCATCATCTAGTTTAATTTCCGTTCCGGAATACTTTCCGTACAACACTTTATCACCCACCTTTACATCCATCGGTGCGCGATTACCTTTATCGTCCAGTTTGCCCGGTCCGGCTGCCAATACTTCCCCCTCCATCGGTTTTTCTTTAGCGGTATCGGGAATAATGATGCCGCCTTTCATGGTTTCCCGTTCAATGGGTTTGACAATTAATCTGTCGCCCAACGGTTTGATTTTTACATCAGCCATATCATTCTCCTTGATAAGATTTAGAATTTGCGCGTTTGGAATAATAAATTAGCACTCTTTGCGCGTTAATGCTAATTTATCATAAAACAAACATAATTGTCAATACCTTGTTTAGTTTGCTAAAAAAGAATTTTTAAACCATCGGTTTTTTCTGGGTCTAAAGGCCTATATTGCCTTGGGTACAAGGACCCTTGTGTGAGAGTGAGAGAAACTTTATACTGATAATATAGGTAGTTTATTTCACCAAAAAGGGATTACTATGTTTAAAAAAACAATCGCGTTATTAATCGCATTTTGTATGACGGGACAATCTGTAATTTTTGCGGCACCGGTGGGACAGAAAGACGGGAAAGTGCCACTTGAGCAAGTGCAAAAAACAGCCCGCACAGATGCAAATAAATTATGGCGTGAGCACGAAGTTGAAATAGGGATATTGGCCGGTGGCGTGGCGCTGGTTACTCCGTTACTTATTGCTAAAAACAAGAAAATAAAAGAATTAAATAAAAAGTTAGGTGGCATAGAGAAAGACTTATCGCTAGAAAGAGTATCAAGAAATGACAGCGAAAAATACTACCAAACAGAATTAACATATTTGAAACAAGAATACGAAGCAGAAATAGAAGCTCTAACAGAGCTGTATGATGATGTGGTTGAATATCTGCAGAACGAAGCACAAACTTATAAAATAGCCGCCATAGAAGCAGAAGGACGAGCAGAAGGAAAAGTAGCTGCCATGCAAGCCAATATGCAAGAGCAATTGGACTGGTGGCATCAATTTTATGGCCGTATGTACGAGATGCAACAAAATCGCTATGAAAAAGAATTGAACTTGATTATAGAGCAAGCCACCGCCAATGAAACGTCGAGTGCCGAAATTGAATCCTTGAAAGCATCTTACGAAGAGCAATTAGCGCAAACGCGTAAAGAGTTAGCGAGGACCAAAACAGCATTGTCAGACGCCAAGGGCTCATTAAAGGACGTGGAAAAATTTGAAAATCTCTATAATGAACAAGTTACAAAAGTTGAAAAATTAGAAGCGCAGATTAAAGAATTAGAAAGCCGCGCTATATCACCGGACGAGCTGGCGCGCTTAACGAAGGCGAGCAAAGAATTAGAAAGAATAGAGAAAGAGGCCGCCCAAAAAATAGCCGCCGCGGAACAAAGAGCGACCTATGCGGAAGGATTGCTGAAAACTTTTGATAATCCGTACCGTTACGGAAAAGATTTGGTGGGTGTGCGTATGGTGGATGGTGTGTGGGTTAAACAGGATCACTTGCGTTCTATTGCCTCTGCCTGGAGAGAAGAAGCAATTAGCAATCAAGGTGTGATTAAAATCCTGCGAAAACAAATTGCCGATATGCAAAAAGTTCCTTTCTCTCAAGTACAAGGTGCGGCCTCTAAAGAAAATGTGGCCGCGTTGCGTAGCCGTTTAAAACAGAGCGAAGCTTACCAAGATATCGTTTTATCGGCCCGCCGGGAAATGACCGTCAGCCGCGATGCGCTCAGCGAAGCACTTTTAAGTTCCATAGAGCGCGGTGATGGAGAGGTATTTAAACAAGCGGTGGCAGATTTGCTTTCTGATACGAAAGCGCGTGAAACGTCCGGCGAACTGAAACAAATTTTTCAACAATTGCGCACTGCTTATCAAAAGCACGGCGGTTATGATGCGAGTATGTGTTTGATGAAGTATTACCAAAATTAAATCAAGTAGTTAAAAATGAAATCGCCCGCGGTACAAATGGCTTTGTGGCCCGAAGCGTGGGTAAAGCGTTGCTCAAACGTATTGGACTGATGGGTATAGGTGTATTGGCGATTGTGGGCGTGTCCGCGGCAACCGCCTCAACAGCCAGCGCACAAGACAAAGCGTTGGCGCGGCGTTTAGCGGAAAATCCGATGCTGTTTATCAATGCCAATACACAAGAATTAGCGGAAATTGAAAAGAGTGAGTTGGCATCACAAACGGCGCGTGAGATAGAAGAGATTATCCACATTGCGGCCACAGAGCTGAATGGAGAAGACCGCGCGACGGTTGCACAACAGCAACGCCAAGAAAACCTGCAAAAGCGGGAAGCAAAAAAAGCCATTACATCTTCTTTGCACAAGGTAAAGGCGTACTAATAATAAGGAAAAGGATTTGAAAACCCCGCTTTTACAGCGGGGTTTTTTAAGCGGAAGTTAAAGAAAAGAAATGCCGCATTTTTTCGCCGAGTGATAATTTTTTGGGAGTCAGAATTTTTATCACTACCGCAGAAATGTTATCCTGCCCGTCGTTGTCATTGGACTGCCGAACGAGTTGTTTGCACAGCTTTACAATAGGGACAGTTTTGTTTGCGCGGATAATATCGCCGATTTCTTGTTCGGTTAAACCCTTATACAAACCGTCGGAGCACAAAATCAAAATATCTCCCGGACGTATCGGAAAACGCAACAAATCAAATTCAATGTTTTTCTTAATACCCATAGCACGGGTCAGTACATTTTGGATTTTACTTTTATCGGCTTCCTCTTTAGACAAAAGTCCGCGGCGCACATGTTCCATAGCCAAGGAATGGTCCGTGGTGATTTGTACAATTTTATCGTCGCGCCATAAGTAAATACGTGAATCCCCCACATGCACGGCAATCGCATTATCTTTTTCAAAAAGTACGCCCGTAAGGGTAGTGCCCATCATTTTATAAATATCGGAAGATTGTGCGGTGGAATAGATCGCGGCATTGGCTAAATTAGCCGCCATCAAAAGTTTGCGTTCCACCGGCGCGAGTTTGGGTAAAAAAGTGGCCGGAATCGCCAAAGCACCCAGATTGACTTTGCGTATGGTTTCAGCTAAAACAGATACGGCAATACTGCTGGCAATTTCCCCCGCGCTGTGGCCGCCCATACCATCGGCCACCACACCGAGGCTCAATTCGGAAGAAATGAGGACGTTGTCCTCATTCTTCTCCCGAATTTTACCAATATCAGTAAC
>JAGCKY010000008.1 GCA_017647245.1 Elusimicrobiaceae bacterium | reverse complement strand
GTGAGTGTGCCTGTTACGCAACGTGTAGATCGCCCGGCTGCGCCTGTACAACAACCCGTTCGTTCAGCACCGGCACCGCAACCGAAAAAGACAGTCATCCCCAAATTGCGAATGGTGGAGACAAACGGTTATAAGGGGAATTTTTAATGACGAATTGGACTCATATTCCCATTTTAGCTACCGAAATTGCGGATTTGATTTTAACCCGCGCGGACGGTGTATATGTGGACGGCACTTTAGGATTGGGGGGGCATACAAAACTTTTTTTAAGCCGTTTGGGGCCGACGGCGCGCGTATTTGGCTTTGACAAAGACGAAGAAGCCCTAGCCATTGCCAAAGAACGCGTGGCAGATGCTCGTTTGACGGCGGTGCACGCTTCGTACACACAAGTGCCGGAGGTATTGCAGAAATACGGTGTTACGAGTGCAGACGGCGCGTTGTTTGATTTAGGGTTAAGTTCTTATCAGCTGGATAATGCCGCGCGCGGTTTTAGTTTACTACGGGACGGACCCCTGGATATGCGTTTTGACTTATCAGCTACTTTGACCGCAGAACAAATTGTCAATGAGTGGGGACTTACGGATTTAGAGCATATCCTTGTTGACTACGGGGAAGAACGTAATGCGCATGCGATTGCCATGGCGATTATGGCGGCAAGACGGACGGGGCGGATTGATACTACTTTTAAACTGAAAAACATAGTAGAAAATACGGTACGCGGACGTGGCAAAATTCATCCGGCCACGCAAACTTTTCAGGCCTTACGTATTACCGTAAACGATGAACTCAGCAGTGTGGAAAAAGTAACCGGACTATTGGATAAGATTTTAAATCCCGGCGGACGAGCGGCCATTTTGACCTTCCATTCTTTAGAAGATAGATTGGTTAAAACACGGTTGAAAGAACTTGTGAGCTCCGGTGGATGGAAGTTAGTTAATAAGCATGTGATTGTGCCTTCTTATGAGGAAGTAAAACAAAATTCGCGCGCGCGCAGTGCTAAATTACGGGTGGTGGAAAAATTATGAAATTATTTGCGGTGATATTTTTCTCTAGTTTGTTTATATTGGGTGTGACCATGATGCGCACCGAAGTAAACCGCTCGGGCCGTGCTATCGGTAAATTGCAAAATGAAGTGGAAATTAAGGAAGCGCGCAATCAGTACTTAAAATTGGAAATCGCACGCTTATCCGGGCCGGAAACAATTCAAGAGATTGCGCAAGATAAATTACATTTACGTCGTACACCGCCGCAACAAGTAATTATATTGGAAGACTAAATGTTCAAAAATAAAACTCCTTTTGTGTACAACAGCAAATCCCGCATGAAACAGTGCGAGATATTCTTGTTGTCTGTTTCCTTGCTGGCTATCACGGCACAATTGGTAAACATTCAAGTCTTTCGCCACCACGAATTTGTGAGCAAAACAGAGCGCACCATTTATGACTATTTGAGAGAAGACCGCCTGCGCGGACAAATTTATGATGTAAAAGGACGTTCGTTGGCCGAATCGGTGCGTACGCACTCTTGCGGTATCAGCCGTCGCTATGTATTGGACCCACAAAAAACAAAAGATTTTTTGGTAGAAACATTGGGCTTATCGCGCAAGGAATTAGATCAAAAATGGAAAGGAAAATTAAATTTTTTCTTCGTAGCTAAAAAAATTAAGCCCGATGTGTATATGAATTTAGCCGCGGTACTGCGCACGCCATTAGGGCAAGGGTTAGAAGTAACGCCCGAGTATGACCGCATTCATCCGTATGGCGATAGCGCGATTGATTTACTGGGCGAGGCCAATTCTAAAAATTTTGGTTTGTCCGGTTTGGAACAGATGTTTAATGATGAGCTCAGCCAAGATATTACCAAACGCCGCGCCAAACGCGCCCGCCGCGGAGAAATCATTTATGACAAGAGTTTAAAAGAAGAAAAATCGGTAGGTAGTTTGTATCTAACAATAGATATGCTTGCGCAAAATTATGCCGAAACTGCATTGGCCAAGGCCGTCAAGGATTATGCGCCCGAGCATGGACTCATTTTAGTACAAGAGCCGCAAACCGGGCGTATTTTGGCCGCCGCTTCGTACCCGCGCAAGGACGGGCAATCGCTTCCGTTCCAGTTTACGTATGAGCCGGGTTCTACGTTTAAAACTATTGCCATTGCCTCGGCACTAGATGCCGGGGCCGTATCTATTAATGAGTCCATTGATATGAGCGGGCGTAACTGGGAAATTGCCCGCGGAGTTATTGTAAAAGATAAGCAACACAAAAAAGAAGCACTCACTATACCTGAAATTATGGCTCTATCGTCCAATATCGGCGCGGGTAAAATTGCGCTGGAATTGGGAGCTAAAAATTTATTTTATTATATTAAAGCGTTTGGATTCGGCACAAAAACCGATATTAATTTTAACGGCGAATCAAAAGGATATGTACCGCCGTATAACAAATGGACCAAAGTAGATACCGCTACCAAGGGGTACGGGTATGGTATTTCGCTTACGCCTATTCAACTCATCGGGGCATATTCGGCGATTGCCAACGGCGGGTGGCTGATGCAACCGCATTTGGTGGACCGCGTGGAATATGCCGATGGCCGCGTAAGCAAAAAAGCCAAGGTGCAAAAAATCCGCCAAGTGATTAAACCCGAAACCGTCAAAACAATGAAAAAAGTATTGGAACATGTGGTGTTGGAAGGTTCGGGCACAAAAGCGCAAATTAAAGGTTACAGCGTGGCGGGAAAAACAGGTACTGCCGAAAAATTAGATAAAGAAGGCGGTTACGCCAAGCGCCGGCACGTAGTATCTTTCTGCGGATTTACCCCGGTGGAAGACCCGCGTTTTACCATTTTAGTGGTGCTGGACAATCCGGCTAAATATACGTTTGGCGGTACGGCCGCCGCGCCGGTATTTAGAGAAGTAGCGGAAGGACTTTTGACCATGCAAGGAGTTGCACCCGATAAACCGAAAGAATTAGTTGCGCACCCTTAATCGGATTTGAAAGGAGAATATATGAAATTAAACTTGTCTTTAAACAAACTTGCTTCTATTACCGAGGGCACTTTGCACGCCAAAGACCCCAACCGTATTATCCAATCTTTTGTAACGGACAGCCGCGTGATATCGGCAGGCGATGTGTTTTGGGCATTAAAAGGCCAAACCCATGACGCACATAACTTTATTGCGGACGTGGTATCCAAAGGCGCCAGTGCCGTGATAGGGGAAAGAGGACATATTCCTACAGACATGTACGATAAAGTAGATGTATTGGAAGTGGACAACAGCTTGCTGTCTTTACAAGAACTGGCAAAATATCATCGTTTAAATAGTCTGCTCAAAGTGGCCGCTATTACGGGATCTAATGGGAAAAGTACCACTAAACAAATGTTAAAATCTATTTGCGCACAAGCCGGAGAAACGGTGGCCAATATGGGCAATTTCAATAATCAATTCGGTGTTCCGTTTTCATTACTGGAAATTCAGCCCAAGCACAAATACGGTGTATTTGAGTTGGGCGCTTCTCACCCGGGCGATATTAAAGAAACAGCATCTTTAGTCGTGCCGGATGTGGCGGTGCTTACCAATGTATCGGCGGCGCATTTGGAATTTTTTAAAGATTTGGAAACCGTTTATCAAACGAAAACAGAACTGATAGATTGTTTAGCTCCTGCCGGTACATTAATATATAACTGTGACGATGAAATGCTTGCCCGATTGGAAGATTACAAAGGCAAGCGCATTTCTTTTGGGTTTAATCAAAATGCGGATTTGCGCATTTTGGATACGGAAAAATTTTCTTTTACCTACAAAGGCACCGCGTATGTCATAGACGTATATTTGGAACGCCATGACAAATTAAATGCAGCCGCCGCTTGTGCCGCAGCCATTGCGCTGGGTATCTTTATGGATCAAATCAAAGAAGGTTTGCTCTCTTTTACGCCGATGCCGATGCGTATGGAACGTATGCAACGCGGAGCTACACGCTTTATTCTGGATTGCTATAATGCCAATCCCGCCAGCATGCAAAATGCCTTGCAAATTTTGGGAAGGGAAGCCGGCGGCCCGCATATTGCGGTACTGGGCGATATGAGAGAACTGGGGGAAACTTCCAAAAATTTCCACCGTTTGGTGGCGCGGTGGTTGCTGGATAATCACATTGAATATGCCTTTTTGGCGGGAAAAGAGATGAAACATGCCGCAGATATGTTGGCGGGTACTACGTCCATAAAAGTACATTACGCGCAAACTGCGCAACAGTGGACAGCGCAGTTAAAAAAATTGCTGGCGCAAAAAGGCGGCGTGTGTTTGCTCAAGGCATCGCGCGGTATGAAATTTGAAAATATATTAAAGGAGATATAACATGCTATACTACTTGTCTTTATTCAAAGATGATTTAAGTTTTTTAAATATCTTTAATTACATCACGTTCCGCACAGGCGGCGCAATTGTGACCTCTTTTTTGCTTTCGCTGTGGTTGGGGCCCGGTTTAATAGCCAAGTTGCGCTCGTTTAAAATACAGCAAATTGAACGTCAATACGGCCCGGCATCTCATTTATCCAAAAATGGTACACCGACGATGGGTGGCTTGCTTATTTTGATTACGCTACTGGCGGGTGTGCTTTTATGGGCGCGGTTAGACAATGCATACATTATCCTGATGTTGTTTACGACATTGTGCTTGGCTTTTGCGGGTATTTTGGACGATTACACAAAACTCATTAAACATAACCCGGAAGGTATTGCGTCTTCTGTCAAATTAACTATTCAAATCTTTACCGCGGTAATCGTTGTAGGATATTTAGCACTTAATCCTCCCAACGGAGAATATGCCACTTCGCTGATTATTCCGTATATGAGCAAAATGTTTGTCAATTTGTCAGTGTTTTACTTTGCCTTTTCTATGCTGGTAATTGTGGGGGCGTCTAATGCTACCAACTTGACAGACGGACTGGACGGACTGGCCAGCGGATGTATGGTATTTGCCGCGGTAACATACGCCGTGTTTGCGTATCTGGCGGGCAACGTCAATTTTGCCGAGTACTTGAAAATTATTTATGTGCCTGGCGCGGGTGAAATTACCGTATTTCTAGGTGCATTAATCGGCGCGTGCTTGGGCTTTTTATGGTACAATGCTTATCCGGCCACGGTGTTTATGGGTGATACTAGCTCGCTGTTTTTAGGCGGAGTATTGGGTACAGCGGCCTTGTGCGTTAAACAAGAACTGCTACTGCCCATTGCAGGCGGAATTTTTGTATTGGAAACGCTGTCTGTGATGTTACAAATGGGGTATTTTAAATTAACCCACGGTAAACGCTTATTTAAAATGGCGCCGTTACACCACCATTTTGAATTGTGTGGTATACCGGAATCCAAAGTAATTGTGCGGTTTTGGATTATGGGAGCAATGTTGATGCTACTGGCCATGGCTTCCTTGAAGATACGTTAATATGATAAAACTTTTTTCTAAATCAAAACAACGTCAACGCCCGGCGGTTTCGCTATTTAAGCAAACCGCACGGACGTCGGTTATGCGTCACCCGGACTCGGCACATTATTTCTTGCCGATAGACAAGAAAATTGCGGTGATTACATTTGTATTTATTTGTTTTGGTTTAGTGTTCACTTATTCTTCCTCGGCATTTGATTCTTCTTCTTATTTTCAACGTCAACTGATGTTTGATTTTGTAGGGGTAGCTGCAGCTATCTTTTTGAGCCAAACATACAGCAAACTGCAAGCCAAAATTAAACCCATTTGGTTGATGTATATTACCTGGGGCTTTTTGATATGGGTGTTGTTTACAAAGCCGATAGCCAATGTGCACCGCTGGATTAATCTTGGACCGTTTAACTTGCAACCATCTGAAATTGCCAAGGTGACTCTGGTAATTTATATGGCTGATTATTTGAGCCGCGTACAGGGAAAAATTGCCCGCAATTGGAAATTACTCATTAATCCGGCGGTCATAATAGGGATTACCCGTGCACTCATGTTTAAAGCTCCGGATCTAGGCACGCCGATACTTATTTGTGGTGTAGTGGCAATGATGTTATACGTTGCAGGAATGAGTTGGAGACAAATCTTTTCTGTGGCTCCGGTAGTCCTTGCAATTGTGGCGTGGCAGTTGATATTTTATCGGTACCGTATGGAACGCGTGTTATCGTTTTTACACCCCGAAAAACAAGCCGCTACAGCGGGCTATCAGCTGACACAATCTTTCTTGGCGGTAGGTTCGGGTGGCTGGTTTGGCAAAGGATTTGGTAATAGTGAACTCAAATTGCAATATCTCCCGGCGGCACATACAGACTTTATTTTCTCTATTATGTGTGAAGAAATAGGGCTTTTCGGTGTGGGCATTATTATCTTTTTATTTTGCTGTTTATTGATTCGCGGGGTCAATTTAGCGCGTGCGGCTAAAAACGGTTTTCACAGCTTGATGATTTTCGGACTTACACTGACCATTTGTGCACAGGCATTTTTCAATATCGCTATGGCAATTGGGCTGTTACCGACGAAAGGTATTCCCTTGCCTTTCTTCTCGTACGGTGGGTCCTCGGTAATTATGACACTGGCGATGATTGGTATTATTTGTAATTTATCGGCGGAATCTACCGCGCCGAAAAACCGCCCCACGGACGATTTTGCATATTACAAAAACAGGAAAAAATATGAATAAACGCTTTTTAATCGCGGCCGGCGGTACCGGCGGACATTTTTACCCGGGGTTTTCCCTGGGGCGTATGCTTAATAAGCAGGGCTGTAGCGTGCTGTTTGTGGTACGCCAAGGAGATGTGGCCTCGCGCGTGCTTGCCGATAATAGACTAAAGTTTGTTGAAATTGATTTTTGTGCGATGCCGCGCACGATTAATCCGTTCAAATATATTTCCTTTGTGTATAAATTAGTAAAATCCATGCGCCAAATCAGTGGTGTCATTACGCAGTTTAAACCCGATGTGTCCGTCGGGACGGGGGGATATGTTTCTTTCCCGCTGATTTTTATGTCCCATTTGAAGGGAATTAAAACAGCTGTGCACGATTCTAATACGCGTATTGGATTAGCAAACCGGGTTTGTTCGCATTTTGCGGATTTATTTCTGATGGGATTGCCCACCGGTAAAAAAATCAAAAACAGTGTGCTGGTCGGTACGCCTATTCGTAAAGAATTTGCAGACTCATTTGACCGCAGTAAAGTATTGTCACAATTGGGATTAAATCCAGCTTTCACGACGGTGCTTTTATTTGGCGGCAGTCAAGGAGCGCGCAATTTAAATCAGGCACTTATTGATGTGGTCAAACGATTAGTGGCGGAAAATGAAGATGTGCAATTTATTCATATCAGCGGTGAGCGTTGGTATGAAAATATCACCAATCGCTATGGAAAAATCAGCCGCGTGAAAGTGTTGGCCTATTCCAATGAAATCTATGATTTGATACACAGCTGTGATTTAGTGGTATGTCGCAGCGGGGCCGGAACACTGGCCGAGCTGATTTATTGCAAAAAGCCGGCCATTTTGGTACCGCTTCCGTCGGCCGCGGCCAATCATCAATACTATAACGCCAAGATTTTGCAAAGCGTAGGTTGCGCCGCTATCGCACGCGAGAGCTCACATTTACAGGCGGATTTATACACGCAAATGGACCGTATGCTCAATGCTACCAACAATAGTGTACTGCAAACGATGCACGAAAATTATGCTAAACTCAATCTGCCCGACCCACTGACTGCGGGCCAGCGCATTACCCAACAACTAAAGGAATTGTAATTTTATTTCCGTCTGTACATATTCTTTTTGAGCAGGTGTTCGTTGTAGGTCTTGCTAAAATCGTGGCGGCCTGTGTTATCGGCCACAAAATAAATGGCATCAAAATCGGGCTCGGGGTTTAACACTGCTTTTATAGACTCATAACTCGGATTGGCAATCGGCCCCGGCGGCAGTCCGTTATGGCGGTACGTGTTATACGGGGAGTCATCGCGCAAATCACGATAGGTTAAGCCCTTTTTCCAGTAACGATTTTCATTAAAATTAAAACCCAACGCATACTGCACGGTAGGGTCGGCTTCCAACCGCTTACCGATTTTCAAACGGTTTAAATACACGGCGGCAATTTTGGGGCGCTCGTCGTGGTAAATGGCTTCACGCTCTACAATAGAGGCCAGCGTCAACACCTCTTTTTCCGTTAAATTCGTCGGATATTGCAAGAAAAGCGGTTTGACCCGTTTATTATATTCTTGCGTCATGGCGTTTACTACCGCCCATGCGGGGGTATTTTCGGTGAAGTAATAAGTAGAGGGGAAAAGCTTGCCCTCTAAATCGCGCATGCGCACAATTTCCAAAAAAGCGTGCGGATTAGTGATGTTGTTTTCCGATAAGATTTCGGCAATTTCTTCACTGCGCCACCCTTCCAGTGAGGTGAATTTTGCTAAATGCAGGCACACTCCGCTTTTAATACAGTTCAGCACCGCTTCCGACGGCATATTGGTGCGCAGATTATATTTACCCGCTTTCAAATCTTTTTCGGAAGAAGACAAACGCGATACAATTTTAAACCAAGTGGTGCTTTGTATAACACCTTTTTCTTTGAGATGTTGCGCAACTTGTGAAACGGTTTCGCCGGGCATGATTTCAAACACAAGCGGTTGCCCGTGGCGGAAAAAATGGTAGACAATGCCTACCGCCACTGCCACCAGTAGCAAAACCGTCGTCGTGCAAATAATCCAGGTCCGTTTATTCATAGGTTAATGTGAAAGTTTGAAAAATGCCCGCTTGCCCGCTTGCAACACATCGCCGTCTTTGAAGGTAAGCGGACCGTCTTGCGTGATTTTTTCACCGTTTAAGCGAACCGCCCCTTGTTCAATCAAACCGCGTGCTTTGTTTTTACTGGCGGCGGCCTTTGCTTCAAACAACACCGCAGAAAGCAACGCTCCTTCGGCCGGTTTTAAGACGGGCATTTCGTCCGGGTTTTCCTTTTTGGAAAATACTTTTTCAAAATTTTCGCGCGCGGCTTGTGCGGCGGCTTCATCGTGAAAACGTGCCGTCAAAAGACCCGCGAGTTTCTTTTTGGCTTCCATGGGGTGCATGGCTTTAACAGCGGCTAAATCTTCGCTGGTGAGCAGTTCGTAATAGCTCATCATCAGCTCATCGGAAACGGACATGAGTTTACCAAACATATCATTAGGGGCATCATTGAGCCCGACGTAATTTCCGTACGATTTAGACATTTTTTTCACGCCGTCTGTGCCGACCAAAAGCGGGACCGTCATGGCCACTTGCGGCTCTTGTCCGTTTTGTTTTTGCAATTGACGTCCGACGAGTAAATTGAAAATTTGGTCCGTTCCGCCCAATTCCACATCGGCTTTGAGTGCGACGGAATCTTGGCCTTGGAATAAGCTGTATAATACTTCCAATAAGCTAATCGGACTACCGGCGGCCATACGTTTTTTGAAATCATCACGTTCTAATACTTGTGCGACGGTGACTTTTTGCAAGGTGTGCATTAAATCTGAGCCGTGCACAAAGGGGTCCAGCCATTCGCTGTTAAATTTGATTTCGGTTTTGGCCGGGTCCAACACTTTAAAAGCTTGATCGGTATATGTCTTGGCATTTTCTAAAATCTTTTCGCGCGGCAAAACCGGGCGGGTGCTGTCACGGCCGGACGGATCGCCCACCGCGGCGGTAAAATCGCCAATAACGAGCACGGCGGTATGGCCTAAATCTTGGAAGCGGCGCAAAAGCGACAGGGCAACGCTGTGGCCTAAGTGCAAATCCGCGCTGGTAGGGTCACAGCCGAGTTTAACTTTTAATTTTTTACCGCTTTCTAATTTTTTTTGCAGGCCTTCTTTATTGACTACGTCCACGCAACCGCGTGTTAAAAATGCAATTTGTTCATCAATCGTCATAAATACCTCTTAAAAAGTCTTTTTCTTATTTTAGCAAATATATACCTTAATAAAAATCGTACGGGTCGGCAAATACGCGAAATTCCGTTTTTTTGGATGGTTTAAGGGCGTCCAACGTGGCAATTAGCGGCGCGTAATTTTGCTCAGTCGTCTTAAACAAAATGTATTGCTTGAGTAGTTTATCGGTAGGTTTGCCGGTTTT
>JAGCKY010000081.1 GCA_017647245.1 Elusimicrobiaceae bacterium | reverse complement strand
CTTTTGTAGTGCTGCAGCTTCTTTAATAACTTTGCAGCATCCTCGTCAATGGTCTCCGCAAAAAGAATCAGAGACACATCCGTACTGTGATGGATGGGTGTGATCTCCACACGATCCATACCTGTATTCCAAGCGGTTTCGTCCAAGCTCTTTAAAGTTTCAGCATCCATTAATAATTAGCACATTACATTCTAAATTAATGGACCTCAGTGTAGCCAATGGGACAGCTAGCATTAACTCTCTGACGTTAGGGAAAAACAAAGCTAGTCTTCCGAGTTGTTCGGGCGGTAATAAAAAAGCGAAATGGAAAAAAAATATAGCCATAGATGGAAATTTAGGAACTTATTTGGTTTGTGAATAAAAACAGAATTTTTGTACGGTTGCACAAACTCCCGCATGCATGCGGGAGTTTTTAGTAGGTGGGATAAATTTTTTGGCTGCAACACAATTTGCTACAATATGAATATGTCCGATTCTTTTTATCAAGATTACGATGTGCCTGAAGATTTGCGTTTCCGTACGCAAGATATTTTGCGTAACGACGGATTAAATTGTACCGCTAAATTGGAAACAAAATACTTTGACCAATTGTTTACACCGCCTAATAAAATCACCCAAGTGCAGGTGTCGCTGGAATTTTGGCCGACGGGTAAGGAAATCACCGTGCGCGGCCGCGTGTGGGGGAAACGTAGTGTACGCTGTGACCGGTGTTTGAAACAAACAGAGCAACATTTTGATGAAAATTTTTTAGAGACGGCTAGCGCAAGCGCTGAAATAATTGATATAATGTCTATTGTGCGGCAAACGCTTGCGTTGACCGAGGATATTCAGTTTTTATGTGACCCGCAGTGTAAAGGACTTTGTCCGCAGTGCGGAAAAAATTTGAATGAAGGTCCGTGCAAGTGTAAGCCGGAAATCCTTTCGCCGTTTGCGGTGTTGAAAGGAAAATTTAAATAAATCAGACGTATATATGTAGAGGAGTAACAAAATGCCTAATCCGAAGAAAAAACATACTCGTTCCCGCCGGGATTTAAGAAGATCTCATAACTCGGTAATTGAAGTGGCGCAGTTAGTGGAATGCCCCAACTGCAAAGCCATGCGCTTGCCGCATAATGTGTGCCCTTCTTGCGGGTTTTATAAAGACCGTGTAGTTGTTGCCAAAAAGGCAGCCAAAAAAGAAGAAGCAAAATAACTTTTTCCTATGATTAAGATAGCCCTGGATGCTTTAGGCGGGGATTTCGGAGCCAAACCCAATGTGCTCGGTGCGCTTGCCGCGGCCAAGCGGTTGGGTTGTGAGATTATTTTGGTGGGTGACGAAACCGTTTTGCGCCGGGAGCTATCTTCTCTGGGACACAAAGATTTACCGAAGCATATTTCTATCGTACACGCTCCCGAGGTCATTGACATGGGGGCAGAACCGTCCAAAGAAGTACGCACCAAAAAAGATGCCAGCATCGTGGTTTGTGCAGAGTTAGTGCACAAAGGTCAAGCAGATGCATTTGTTTCCGCCGGACACAGCGGTGCGGCCATGGTAGCGGCTTTGTTTGGTATGGGACGTATTAAAGGAGTGCTTCGCCCGGCAATTGCCAGCCCGATGCCGACATATAAAGGGGTGAGCTTACTATTAGATGCCGGGGCGAATGCCGATTGTAAACCGATACATTTGTTGCAATTTGCCGTAATGGGTTCTACCTATATGCAAAAAGTATTTGATGTGGATAAACCCAAGGTGAGCATTCTGTCTATCGGAGAAGAAGAAACAAAAGGCAATATGCTGGTTAAACATACGGTGCCGTATATGCGGCAAATCGGCGTTAATTTTATCGGCACAGCAGAAGGCCGCGATGTAAACGCCGGTGATACCGATGTGATTGTGTGCGACGGATTTGTGGGCAATATCGTTTTGAAAACAGCGGAAGGGTTGGCCAAAACGATGTTAGCTATGATTAAACGTGAAGTCAAAAAACGTCCGCTGGCTATTTGCGGGGCATTGATGTCCAAGAAGGCTTTCAAAGCCGTTAAGGACCATACTAATCCCGATCAATACGGCGGAGCACCGTTGGTGGGGGTCAACGGAGTGGCCATTATTGCACATGGCAAATCCAATGAAGTAGCTATTTTTAATGCTTTAAAGACAGCGCAAAAATTGGTAAAAAAGAATTTTGTGGGAGATGTGGCCGATAAAATTGCCGCACTCAAGGATGTATTTGCTAAAATAGAAGCAGAACAGCAGGGGGAACACAATGGCTGATTTTACAGGTCAGGTGGTAGCTGTTACGGGAGCCACGCGCGGGATTGGTTACGCGTTGGCGGAAGAATTTGCGAAGGCGGGAGCTACGGTGGCTATTTGCGGCACACATGAAGATGCCGTGCAAGATACCGTGAAAAAATTACAGGCCTTCGGCGGAAAAGTGTTCGGTCAGCGTACCGATATTTCCAGTTCGGCCGACTGCGAAGCATTTATTGAAAATACCGTCAAAGAATTAGGCGGGTTGGATGTGCTCATCAATAATGCCGGCATTACCAAGGACGGCTTGACCGTACGTATGAGCGAGGGCGACTGGAACGCCGTTATCAATGTGAATTTGACGGGGACATTTTTGATGTCCAAAGCAGCTTTGAAAGTGATGTTTAAAAAACGTAGCGGTAACATTGTCAATATCTCCTCTGTTATCGGACAAATGGGCAATGCCGGCCAGGCCAATTATGCCGCCAGTAAGGCGGGTATTATCGGGCTGACCAAATCGCTCGCTAAAGAATTTGGTTCGCGCGGCGTGCGCGTCAATGCGGTTGCACCGGGTTTTGTGCGTACCGCTATGACGGACGCTTTAAGCGAAGAAATGAAGGAAAAAGCGTTGCAAGCGGTCGCGCTGAGAAGATTTGCAGAACCGCAGGATATCGCCAAAGCAGTAATGTTTTTGGCCAGCCAAGACGCTGCCTATATTACCGGGCACGTATTGGCCGTCAATGGCGGACTGTATATTTAGTATATATTCGGAGGACAACATGTCTGTAGAAAACGTACAAGAAAGAGTAAAAAACATTATCGTTGAACAACTGGGTGTAGAAGCTGACCAAGTGAAACCGGAAGCCCAATTCGTAAACGACTTGGGTGCAGATTCTTTGGATACCGTGGAACTCATCATGGCGTTGGAAGAAGAATTTGACATTGAAATCCCGGACGATAAAGCGGAAAAAATCAAAACCGTAGGCGAAGCCATCAGCTATATTGAAGCAAACGCCAAAAAATAAATTATACCCGTGCCGACAGAGTTAGAATCTATTATAGGTTATTGCTTTGAAGATACGGCCATTTTAAAGGAAGCACTCACTCATAAGTCTTTTGCAGGCGAACACCGGGCCACTCAACATAATGAGCGGCTGGAGTTCTTAGGCGATAGTATATTAGGCGCCATTGTGGCCCACTATATTTATTGTCAATGTCCGCATAGCGAAGAGGGGGTGCTTTCTAAAATCAAGTCTAACTTGGTTTCCAGGCATAATTTGTATCTTTGGGCAAAAAAACTGGAGCTGGGACGTTTTTTACGTCTGGGCCATGGGGAGTTATCCACCGGAGGCCGCCAGCGCGACAGTATTTTGTCCAATGCCATGGAAGCGGTGATTGGAGCCGTCTATTTAGATGGTGGTTATGAGGCGGCCGAGCAGGTTATTTTGCCGTGGGTGCGCACACAACAGTTGGTGCAAGACAGCGGCGATTTTAAAAGCGTTTTGCAAGAGTACATACAAAAGCGTACGCGCGATGTGCCGCAGTACGAAGTGTTGCAGACCGTCGGTCCGGAACACGATAAGATTTTTACGGTAGAAGTATCTATGAACGGTAAGCGTTTGGGGATAGGCAAAGGTCATAGCAAAAAGTTGGCCGAACAAGATGCCGCGCGGGATGCTTATCATCATTTGAAAAACAAAATTACGGATAAGGGACGGGATAAATAATGGCTTTTGATAAAAATTCTTCTAAATTGACTGCTACAACCGATAAAGTCGCCAAGCAGTCGTTTTCGCCGGGTCGCAAAAAAACCAGACTCGTTTTGGCGGCACTCATTGCATTGCCGTTGATAGCGCTGTTGGCTTTTACGTTGCTTAATTCTTCTTCACAAAACAAAAAACCCAGTGAAAAAGCGGTACAATTGCAGCCCAAACAACCGTCTAATCAAGCACTTGCCGAAGAAGCCACCCTGGCTTTGCGCAAAGGGGACGTGGACGGATTTATCAATTTACTTAATACCAAAATCAAAGACCCCAATATCGTGAACAGTCAGGGGGATTCTTTATTACTGGTAGCGTCTACTTTGGGATATACCGACGCAGTGCGCTGGTTATTATCCATGGGGGCAGACGTGAATATGCAGAACTATAATACCCGTGATACAGCGGTTTTGCGCAGTGTGTATATGGACCATAATGAAGTGACGCGTATGTTAGTGTATGCGCATGCGGATTTGAATATTGCTAACAATTATCGCCAAACACCTATGAGCATTGCCATTGAAAAACAAAATGGCGGCTTGGTAGATTTGTTTTTAATGAACGGGGTGAAAGCCGGCGTGAACGGAGATACTTTATTGCGTTCTGTGGCCAATAAAAATTTCGTAGGAGTGATGGCTATGTTAAAAGGCGGCGTGGATCCCAATATACAAAACGCCAAAGGCAATACTCCGTTGATTATTTCGGCCTCTTTGGGCGATAATTTAAGCGTAAAGAATTTGTTGGCCTATCGTGCCAATGTCAATGCGGCTAATGATGAGGGAAACACGGCGCTGATTTATGCGGCGCGTTATAATCACCCGGAAACGGTGCTGTTATTGTTCTCTCCGCAGTTGATGCAATACCGTGCCGACGTCAATGCGCAAAACAATTTAGGGGAAACCGCGCTGTATTGGGCCGCCCTGAAAGGATATGCGCCAATTGTAAAGATTTTGCTGGCTTACGATGCAGATAAAAATATTAAAACGAAAGCGGGTATGACGGCTATGGATGTGGCGCGCCAATATCAGCGCAAAGAAGTAATGCGTTTGTTGAATATGAACATCAATCAATTAAAAGCATCGTTTAACCGCGAACAGCAAGCGCGTGCCGCGGCTACCGGGGCCAGAATACGTTAATTTCTACGAGATAAATTCAAACAAATCCCTGCCCATGGCGGGGATTTGTTATGTACCGCAAGGCCTATGTATTAGGTGGGACTAAAAGCCCTTGTCCTCAAAAAAGGTTTTTGATAGCATATTATAAGAGAGGAAAAAATGCGAAAGAAATTATTTTTTACTTTAGTAGCTGTACTGGGGGTGGTATTGCCTGCTCTAACACAAGATATGAATAAACAGTTATGTGTGGCCGCTTTTTGCGGGGATACACCGCGCGTGCAAAGACTCATCGGTCAAGGAGCTGATATTGAAGCAAAAGATAAACGCGGTTGGACGCCGCTGGGTTGGGCGGTAAGTCAAGGTTATCCCGACACGGTGAAATTACTATTGGATAACGGGGCCGATATAGACAAACGCGTTAACGGCGCAAGCCCTTTGATTTGGGCCACATTGCACGAACGGGCAGACATGGTACGGATTTTGCTGAGATATCATTGCAATGTAAATGCGCGTGATAATTTTAACAATACGGCATTGGATTATGCATTAATAGGCCGCAACGATCAAATACTAGAATTGTTACTGGAACACGGTGCACATGTTACGCCGCACGTGATTATCGGCACGCCGAAAGACAGATTGAAAAAATTGTTTGAAATCAAACTGCAAAAACGCATCAAAACGCGTCTGTCCAAAGAATTACATTTAGCAACGGAAGCGGGAACAGGTTATACCTCGCGTTAAAATATAGTTACGCCTTTTATCCCCGGTATTGGCCGGGGATTTTTTTTAACCCTTTTCCCGCCGCCGCCATATTTCATAAAATATAAATATGAAGCGCAAAAATTATACCCGCCGCGCGATGATTTCGCTCTCACTTGCCAACGGACTATTGCTGTTTGGCTATGGGCTGTCTTTGCCGTTTTTTACCGTATATTTAATCGGGCAAAAAGGTTTGTCGGCGGCCATGGCGGGACTTGTTATCGGGCTGTCTGCTTTAAGCCG
>JAGCKY010000007.1 GCA_017647245.1 Elusimicrobiaceae bacterium | reverse complement strand
GGAAGAACTGTTTGAGCAAATCCAACATTGCGTGTCCATTTCCGGATATAAACATGCTCCTGTGGCGGGGGTACTCACGGGCGGCGGCAGTTTAATGCCCGGTATGACCAATCATGCCATGAACATTTTGGGACTGAAAGATGTACGCTTGGGTGGCGTGTCGCGCGATTTGATTTCCTGCCCGGATGAATTTATGGATCCGGTATACAGCACCGCTATGGCGCTACTGATTCACGCACAACAGCAAGAAGATTATTCCGAAGAAAGATACAGCGGACGTGGCCCGCTAAACAAAGTAGGACGTTTTTTCAAAGATTTATTTGGCAATTAATTGGGAGTATATATGACAGATGTTTTTATGCCAGCCAATTTGTTTGAAAGCAACCGCGCTAAAATTAAAGTAATCGGTGTGGGAGGCGGCGGCGGAAATGCCATTAATCACATGGTGGAAGCCGGGCTGAAAGATATTGACTTTATTGCCGTGAATACCGACGCACAAGATTTGCGCCGCAATCAAGCGCCGTATTTGGTGCAAGTGGGTGAAAAGATTACCAAAGGATTAGGAGTCGGCGGTGACCCGGAAAAAGGCCGTCTGGCTGCCGAAGAATCCAAGGAAAAACTTAAACTCATTATCGGCGGAACGGATTTATTATTTATTACGGCCGGCATGGGCGGTGGCACGGGTACAGGCGTGGCACCGTATTTAGCCAAACTGGCCAAAGAACTATACGGCGATGATTTATTGGTGGTGGGCGTAGTGACGCGGCCCTTTAATTTTGAAGGATACGTGCGCGAAAAACAAGCCGACGAAGGCATCCGCGAAATGCAAAAATATGTGGATTCCATGATTATCGTGCCGAATGAAAAATTATTTGCCAACATTGATACCACCACTTCTTCCAAAGATGCTTTTCAAATGGTAGATGAAGTATTACTGCAAGCCGTAAAGGGTATTTCCGAAGTTATTACCAAACCCGGCGAAGTAAACATTGATTTTAACGATATTCGCAAAGTAATGTCTAAATCCCAAAAATCTTTAATCGGCATTGGCCAAGCCAGCGGCCCTAACCGGCATTTAAATGCGGTGAAACAAGCTATTTCTTCGCCGCTACTTGAAAATGCGGATATCCGCGGAGCCAAAGGTTTTATTGTGCACTTTGCCGCCGATGAAGATTTGCCACTGATGGAACAGGGGGAAGTGATGAATATCATCCGCCAATATGCGACGGATGATTCCATCGTCAAATTTGGTCAGTCGTATGATTCTTCGTTAAAAGATACGTTTAAGGTGACGGTCATTATCACGGGCGTGCGTGGGCAAAAAGCCAATACGTTGGTGACGGGGCGTGCCGGAGATAAAACCACTAATACGTCGTACGACATAACCAAAAATGTATTTGCTTCATTTGATGAACCCAAAGCGCAATCGTCGGAAGACGATTTATTAGTGCCGGCGTATTTGCGCCGCAAGAAAAAATAATTTAAGTAGCAAAGGAGAGTATATGGCGATAGGATTACAAAGTTTGCTCAGAACAGTGGTAGATAATAAAGCCAGTGGGTTGCACATCCGCGGTAATTCCAATGCGTATGTGCGTTTGCACGGACAAATCAAGCCGATTGATGATTCGTTTGTCAGCAACGAAGAAGCCAAAAAAATGGCCTATGCGTGTATGGGCAGCCGTGAACGCAAAATTTTTGAACAATACAGCACGGTGGACTTTTCTTTGGATGCCAAATCATATGGCCGTTTCCGTTTCAACGTGTTCCATCAAAGCGGCAAAATTGCTATGGCTATCCGTCACATTCCGCTCAAAATCCCTTCTTTTAAAGACTTGAATTTGCCGGAAGAAGTACTCAAAAAAATCGCCGATAACCGTCGGGGTTTAATTGTAGTAACGGGTATGACAGGGTCCGGTAAAAGCTCTACGCTAGCGGCTATGTTGGACTATATCAATCACAGCCGCACGGGTCACATTTTAACCATTGAAGACCCGATTGAGTTCGTACACACAGAAAATAAATGTATCGTCAGCCAGATGGAACTGGGGATAGATACGCCGTCTTATGCGGGGGCTTTGCGTGCCGCTATGCGTCAAGACCCTGACACAATTTTGATTGGTGAGTTGCGCGACGCGGAAGTAATGAAATCCGCAATCGCCGCGGCGGAAACCGGTCAATTAGTACTTTGTACCATGCACACGGTAAACGTCGTGCAGACGTTGGCCCGTTTGACGGAAGCTTTTCCGATTGAGCAACATGCGCAGGTGCGTTTACAGCTTTCCGAATTGGTCCGCGGTATTATTTGTCAACGTTTGTTGCCTACTATCAAACCGGGTATGATTCCGGCGCTTGAAATTATGGTTTCTACGCCGCAAACCCGCAAATTGATTATGGAAAACCGCCCCAGCGATTTGGTCAAGATGATGCAACAGGGTGAGTTCTACGGCATGAACACATTTGACCAATCGTTAGCCAACCTTTACAACACCAAAAAAGTGGATATGGACCACGTCATGGCAGCGGCCACCAGCCCCGATGCGTTAATGATGGCGCTGCGCGGTGTAACGGACAGCTTGGAGGTTGAATGAGCCGTCCAAACGGATTAATTGTAGCTATAGACGGCACGGCCGGAACGGGTAAATCTACCGTCGGCCGCGCCGCCGCAGAAGCGTTGGGCTATAGTTTTTTAAGCAGTGGCGGGCTTTACCGCGCACTGGCCTATACCGTGTTTGCTAAAAAAATTAATCCGGCCGATACAGAGGCCGTCCTCGCGGCGGCGCAGGCATTACAATTTAGATTTGAACGCCAAGCGGATGCCACTCTTAAAATGTTTGTAGACGGTGAGTATTTGGGCAATAAACTGCAATTAGATGAAGTCGCGCAAACCGCCAGCAAGGTTTCCACACATGCGGCGGCGCGTGCGGTGCTGACTGATAAAATGCGTGAAGCGGGTAAAGACGGCGGAATTATTGTAGAAGGGCGCGATATCGGTACGGTAGTTTTTCCGGACGCCGAGGTGAAAATTTATTTAGATGCCACTGCAGAGGTGCGTGCCGACCGCCGGGTTAAACAATTGGCCGAACAAGGCGTGAGCGCCGATTACGATAGAATTTTAGCTTCTATTAAAGAGCGTGACTTGCGTGACAGTACGCGGGCCGCTTCGCCGTTAAAAGCGGCACAAGACGCCATAAAAATTGATACCTCGTCGTTAAATAAAGAGCAAGTGATAGAAGCCGTTATTAAGGAAATAAAACAACATGCTGCTTAATTTAGTAAAATTTATTTTCAGGGTGTTCTTTAAAACTTTTTATGATTTCCGCGTAGAAGGATTGGAAAACATTCCCAAAACTGGTGCGCTCATCATTGCCGGTAATCACTTGTCTAATGCAGATCCTCCGGCTATCGGGGCGTTTGCCGGGCTCGTGCGCGATTCACGCTTTATGGCCAAGAAAGAGCTGTTTGAAATCCCGGTAGTGGGTTGGTTTTTCCGCGACTGCGGGTATATTTCCGTGGACAGAAAGCGTGCTATTGGAGATTTCGGAGCGTTGGAAGGGGCAATTAAAGCGTTGCAAGCGGGGGAAAGTATTGTGATGTTCCCCGAAGGCACGCGCTCTAAAACGGGCCAGCCGCAAAAGCCGAAAAGCGGTATCGGATTTTTAGTATATAAAACGGGCGCGCCGGTATTGCCCGTAAAAATAACCGGCACTTTTGGGTTTCCGTGGGTGCGCAAAATCCGCGTGAAAATCGGCCAGCCGTTTACCTTGCAAAAAGACCCAAACGCTGAACCGAAAGCCCAGTATAAACAATTTGCCAACGAAATAATGGAAAAAATTAGTTCAATTACTATCTAAACTAAACGGAGGAAACGCGCCCGCCCCGGCAAAGGCGCGGCGTAATAAGGACTTATGACAAGCAACGAAGAAATTAAAAATACAGAAGAAACGACCAACGAAACCGAAATGACCATGGACCAGTTGATCGCGCAGCAAGAGTCTTTATCGGAGCAGTTAAACAAAAGAGAGATTGTAGAAGTACCCGTCGTACAAATTTCCGGCGATTATATTTTGGTAGACACTGGGGCTAAAAAAGAAGGTGCCATTTTGGTATCTGAATTTGACGGCAAAACCTTGCCGGCAGTGGGGGATAAAATTTCGGCTGTACTCGTCAAACGCGGTACCGATGAAAGATATTCTATTTTGTCCCATAAAAAAGCCATGGAAATGCAGGGCTGGGATATTTGCAAACAAGCTTATGAAGCCAAAGAACGTGTCAAAGGTGTAATTTTGCAGACGGTAAAGGGCGGTTATATTGTGGAAGTGTTTGGCGTGAGCGGATTTATGCCGCTTTCCTTGTCTGAACTGCATACCGCGTACAAACACTATTTGCCCGTTGGAGCTAAAATCAAAGCGCTTATCGTGGAATTTTCCAAAGAAAAACAGAAACTCATTGTTTCACGTAAACAAGTGTTGGAAGAGGACGAAGCCGTTCGCCGCGCCGAAGTGCTCAGCCAAATTAAAGAAGGCAACGTTTTGCGCGTAGTCGTGGCCAAAGTGGATAAGGACCGCTTGTTCTTGCGCTTCCACGGTATTGAAGGTGTGGTAAACGTAGAAAACGTGGCGTGGAAAGAGCCGGAAACGGCCATTGCCAATTTCCGCCGCGGGCAGCGCCTTAAAGCCAAACTCTTAAAGCTGGATAAAGAAACCCCGCGCTTGGAATTTGGTCTCAAACAACTTTTCTTAAATCCGGCCGACGCGTTAAAACGCCGCTATCCGTATAAGAGCTCCGTCAAAGCGACTGTGGTGAAAGTTTCCGCCGAAGAAGGCGTGGAATGCACCATCGGCAAAAACGCGACCAAAGCGTATATCAGCCCGTTTGAAATGGGTAATGATTTCAACGCCAAAGAGGGTGATGTGATTTCCACTTTGGTAGTGGGCGTGAACCCGGAAACTTATGTGGTGAACTTGTCTGTCAAAAAATACGATCAAGCACAAAACCGCAAAGTGGTGGCACAATACTTGAAACAAGCTCCGCGCCCGACGCTGGGCCAGTTATTGGAAGATTCTTTCCAATCTGACGAAGCGGAAGAAAAATAGTTTAGATCGTTGTTTGTAAAATCCCGCCGGCAAATGCTGGCGGGATTTTTTAATGCTTTTTTCTCGGCGGAAAAATAGGGCTTGACTTGTTTTTTTTTTTTGGTATAAGACGGAGGTAGGAAATATTTTTTAAATGCCGTCATCCCGGGCATGGACCCGGGATCCAGCTGTTATGAGGGGTTTCCTCTATTGAAATGGATCCCCGGTTGCGGCTGTGCCGCCCCAGGGATGACAAAGGAGAAAAAAGAGGAAAACATTATGAACAAAAAAGAAAATAAAAATAAGAACCACCCCCGAGTGTCTTTATCGGGGGTCTACAACGCTTGTTGTAGTCGTGTGCTATTAAATAAACAACCGAGCGTGGAAGATCCCCGACAACAGCATTCGGGGATGGTTC
>JAGCKY010000080.1 GCA_017647245.1 Elusimicrobiaceae bacterium | reverse complement strand
TTCGTCATCTCGCAGTGTTTCTATGCGGGGTATAAGGTTGTTTCTGTTCCGGCCTATATTGCGCACTCCAACACTGCGCAATGACGAGGCCGGAAAAAATCTCTAAAACCTTGCACTCCATGTGCAAGGGGCCAGAAGCAAAAAAACAGTACCCGGCAAATCCAACCACAAAAGAAGTATACCAAAAAAAAAGAACAAGTCAAGCCCTATTTTCTTTTTTCAAAAAAGACATTTTTTCCGTCACACTTTCTAACTTTGCTATAATAGTAACATGAAGATTTTGTACGTCAGCACGTCTACACAGCGTGGCGGGGCGGAAAATGCCTTGCGCTCGCTTGCGCTCTCGGCGCGCGCGGCGGGACATCAGGTCAAAATTATTTCGCTTAAACCCGCCGGAGCCGTCGCACAGCAAATGCGCACGGGCGGACTGAACGTAATTTCTTTTGACGTGGCGGATAAGTTCGGCGCGGTGCAAACCGCGGGCGCGCTTGCGCGGCTTATTAAAGAAATACAAAATTTTCAGCCCGACGTGGTACACGCGTTTTTATACCGGGCGATACAGCTATGCCGTCAAGCCAAGCGGCACGTGCCGTTTAAATTGATTACCACGCCGCATTATGATCTTTCAAAACAAAATTATTTCAAACGCTTGTGGGATCGCGCTTTGAAAAATGCCGACGATATAAGCTGTGCCGAGTCGCAAAAAACAGCTGATTTTCTGACGCAAAAACAAAAATATCTGCACGTAGAATTAATTTGCAACGGGGTAGACAGCACTTATTTTGCGCCGGACGCGCAGGCGCGCGCGAACGAACGCGAAAAATTGGGATTTGCGCCCGAAAATGTAGTTTTTTGTTGCGTGGCACGTTTATCGGCAGAAAAAAATCACACAGTTTTATTGCACGCATTTAGTTGGGTACATGCCAAAAATCCGTCAGCGCGGCTGCTGCTCGTGGGCGACGGCGCGCAAAAAGAAAAATTGACGGAACTCGTGCGGCAAAACAATTTAGAGCAAGCCGTTCTTTTTACGGGCGAAGTGAGCGATGCAAGGCCTTATTTGCAGGCGGCGGACGTGTTCGTATTACCGTCTAAAACAGAAAGCTTGCCGTTGGCTTTATTAGAGGCAAGTGCGTGCGGCCTGCCCGCGATTGTCAGTCAAGCAGGCGATATGCCACGCGTGGTGGTGCACGGTGAAACGGGTTTTGTATTTAACGGCACAGATGCGGCTTTGTTAAGTGTTTTGTTGGCGGAATTGCTGGAAAACACTGAACTGCGCCAAAAAATGGGAAAATTAGCTCGTACGCGTACGGAACATAATTATCCGCCCGCAGAGCCGATATATTTGGAGCTTTACAACAAAATCAATTTGTTTTCACGTGAAAACCGATAGGAATAGGATATTATGGAACAAAAATTATTCATAGCAGCTTGTATAATGTATGTTTTTTCTCGGGTCAGCAAATACCTTTTTAAAAAGAACAAACTAAGTAGCAGCACGTTGTTTTCTTTGTGGCATGGGCTTTTTATTTTTCTGTTTCTGACCTGCGTGTATAATATCTTCGGTTTTATTTTAAATAATAATTCGGGCCTTGTATTGCAAGAGGGCTTATCGCAAAAAGAAATAGGGGTTTTCTTGTTGATTTTTTCTGCCGCTATGGGTGGCTTTCTTTATGCTAAGCATAAACCCTCAAATCGGTTAAACATCATTGCGGGGGATTTGGATTGGGCCAATACTATTTACTTTGCCGGGTTTGTGGCCTCTATTGTTATGTTCTTCTTTGTACAGGCTTTCAAAATTCCCTCTGCCTCTATGTATAATACGTTGCAAATCGGAGACCATTTATTTGTCAATAAAGGGGCGTACGGTTTCCGTATTCCGCTGACCAATATCCGTTTTGGCCAATTCAAAACAGTACAGCCCGGAGACATTATTATTTTCTCTTTTCCGGCCACCAGAAAAGACCAAATAAACTGCGGTGGATTTCAATATGGCCGTGACTATGTCAAACGGGTAGTTGGTTTGCCGGGAGATAAAATAGAGGTTAAAAACGGCGAATTATATGTCAATGATAAAAAAGAACCCTTGCACGGGTATGAAGTGTTCCGTGTGACGGATCGGATAGCGCCTATTGTCACGCAGAATGAAAACGAAAAAGAGAGCAAAGATTTAATTTATATCGCCCCCGCTGTATACCAAACTCTATGGGAAAGCCGCCGGCTGGAACATGATTTGGGAATGTCTTTGCGGGATAACTTCGGCCCGGTGATTGTGCCGGAAGGCCAATACTTTGCCATGGGTGATAACCGCGATGACTCCTGCGATTCCCGTTTTTGGGGTGCGGTACCTTTTGAAAACATTAAAGGTACGGCTTGGCTTATCCATTGGCCGCTTAACCGTATCCGCCTGATTAAATAAGATTTGTATCGGTAAAAATCCTTTTTGTTTATATTTATCCACAGCAACATTGGCTGTGGATATGTGGTGAGTTTTCACGTGAAAACAGTATAAAAGTTTTCATATGAAAATACCCTCTTGCATTTTTTTGTGATTTATGATTTAATATTTATAAGGAGGATTTATGGGTGAAATTATCGCAATCGCAAATCAGAAAGGCGGCGTAGGAAAGACCACTACCGCTATTAATCTTGCCTATGCCTTGGCTTACTTGGATCAGGAAGTATTGCTGGTGGATTTTGACCCGCAGGGAAATGCCGGCTCGGGTTTGGGCGTGACATTAAACGACGGAGAAAAATCCGTCTATCATCTGCTTACCAAAAACGCTACCTTTGAAGAAGTTGTGCGGCAAAGTTCTAACGAAATGTTGGACATTCTTCCGACGTGCAAAAATTTGGCAGGCGCCGAAGTAGAACTGGTAAACGTAACCGGGCGCGAGAATATGCTTAAAGAAGCTTTGACGCCGCTGCGTAAAATGTATAAATACATTATTATAGATTGTCCTCCGTCTTTAGGTCTTTTGACGCTCAATGCCTTGATGGCGGCCGACAGCGTAATTACCCCGGTGCAATGCGAGTATTACGCCATGGAAGGTTTGGCGCACTTTATGAGCACCATTTCCAAAATCCGCCAATTTTTAAATAATAATCTGACGTTAGACGGCGGCGTGCTGACAATGTTTGATTCCCGCATGAACTTATCCAAACAAGTGCTGGAAGAAGTCAGCCGTTTCTTTGGGGATAAAGTGTATAAAACACCTATCCCGCGCAATATCCGTCTGGCGGAAGCGCCCAGCTTCGGGCAATCTATTTTTGATTATGAGCCGTCCTGCCGCGGGGCGCGTGCCTATATTGATTTGGCAAAAGAGTTTATGGCGCGGCGCGGCGTAGACATGGGCGAGCTTGCGAGCTACGACGTAAACACAGATTATAATTACGATTTTGGAGGTTGATTATGGCCAGACAAGCTTTAGGAAAAGGTTTAGATGCTTTACTCAGACAAACCCAAGAAGTAACCGCTCCCGCACAAACCGCGGCCGCGGCGGGTGCATCAGTGCAAAAGATTTCTTTAGATAAAATTATCCCTAACCGCTATCAGCCGCGCCGGATTTTTGACGAGGAAAAATTGCAAGAGCTGGCGGCGTCTATTAAAGAGCATGGGCTGACACAACCCATTGTGGTGGTGTATGACGCAGGCATGGATAAATATGAAATCGTCGTCGGAGAAAGACGTTTTCGTGCGTGTCAATTGGCGGGCTTAAAAGAAATTGATGCTATTGTACACAAGGCGCTTTCCAATCAGCAAATGTGTGCATTGGCGCTTATTGAAAACATTCAGCGCGAAGACCTAAACCCCATTGAAACCGCGCTTGGATACCGCAATTTAATGAGCCAATTTGAAATTTCTCAGACGGATTTGGCCAAGTATTGCGGCAAATCTAAAGCGGCGGTGTCTAATGCGTTGCGTCTGTTAGAACTACCGGAACATATGCAAGAGGCATTGCAGGACGGAAAGATTACGGAAGGGCACGGACGGGCGTTACTGATGTTAAACGACCCCACGAAACGGGAAGTTTTGTTCGCGCGTTTGCTTAAAAATAAACTGTCCGTGCGCCAAGCCGAAGAAGCGGCCCGGGCGCTCGTTCGTCCGATGGCAGAAAAGCTGCCTAAACCACCCGAGGTGGTATCTTTTGAGCAAGATTTGCAAGCCGCGTTAGGCACCAAAGTAGAAGTGCGCTACGGGCGAAAAATGTCCAAAGGTATGTTAATTGTGCATTATCATACATTGGAAGAGCTGGATAACCTAGCCAGCCGCTTAAAAACAAAATTGCTGTAATTACTAAAGGTAACAGCGAGTAAGTTTTTAAGCAAAATCTGCTAAATATAAAACCGCAACTTTGTGTTGCGGTTTTTTAGTGGCATAAAATAACAATCCAAAAAAGCATACTTTTGCTTCAAATCTGCCTAAAAACAGCCGATTTGCGCCAAAACCCGCGCGCAAAGCTCACAAAACGTAATTTTCAATGACTTTGTTGGATTTTACATAAAACCTTTTAAAAAGGGCTTTTTCTGCGCTTTTTGTTTTTCCCCGACGAGGAAAATGTTTTAAAACAGGTTGTAGTACCGCATTTCTGATCCAGTAAATATTAAGGAACCGCTTTGCATTACTTTTTGGCAAAAATCTCCGGGAGTTTCTATGTCGGGTATTTTTTCAGCGCAAAGCAACGTGTAAAGCGGAAGAGAAGTTGAAAAGGGATACTTATACCAAATATAAAACACACCGCCTTTATACTTGCCGGATAATCGTCCGATGTTTAATCCGGTTGTTCCGTTATAGTTATATAGAATCATCGACCAAGCATCATTAGATAAAACATCTTTTGGTCCGTTTCCGGTGTACCATTTTTCTTTTCCGCTCCATGGAGGAGTAATCGTTAAATCAGCAAAAGAATTTGGGAAAGTTCCGTTTGCAAGTTGATATTCTTGCACCGCTTGATGAACGGATTTGAGCAACGTGATTGCTTCTGCAGCTTTACTTTTTTCCACGGCTTTCTGATACTGCGGCAACGCAATGGCGGCTAAAATGCCGATAATTAATACAACGACTAACAGCTCTATTAGCGTAAATGCTTTTATATGCTGTCGTCCCCAAGTGTTTTTATTGGGGACCTCATCCGCTTTCTTTATAAGGTTGGGATCCCCGATTACGGCACTCGGGGATGACACCGTTTTTTTATCTGCTCTTTTGTTCATAATACAATCTCCTAATTTTTTTAAAACCTTGCACCTGTGGTGCAAGTGGCCAGAAGCAAAAAACAATACCCAGCAAATCCGGCTCCAAAGAAAGTATACCAAAAAAAAAAAACAAGTCAAGCCCTATTTTTCCTTTTTTAATAAATAAAAAAAGCCCCGCTTTTCTAAAGAGGGTATTCTGAATTACAACTTTTCAGAAAGACACTTTATTTATAAGCGGGGCTTTTGTTACAGCAAATTTTATTTCTTTTCGTAGAAAGCGCGAATGGTATCGCACACACGCGCGACTTGTTCTTCCGTCAGTTCCGGAAACATCGGAATAGACAACACTTCTTGCGCGGCTTTTTCTGCGTGTGGGAAGTCGGCCGCGTTTAAGTTTAAGTGTTTGTACGCAGGTTGTTTATAGAGCGGCACAGGGTAATATACCGCACTGCCGATGCCGTGCTCTTTGAGATACGCCTGCAATGCATCGCGGTTTTCCACGCGCAAGGTATACACATAATAAGATTGCGACCAACCCGCCGGCGGTGTGGGCGGCGTAACAACCGGCAATCCTTGCAAACCTTCGGCATACCAAGAAGCCACTTTTTGGCGGGCATCGGTCCAATCCTGCAAGTGTTTCATTTTGACACGCAAAATGGCGGCTTGCACTTCGTCCATGCGCAAGGTGGATCCTTCCAAATCATATTCGTACGTTTTGTTTTTGGCACGGCCGCTGTGGCGCAAACTGCGGCAACGGTCGGCAATTTCATCGTCGTTGGTGGTAATGGCGCCGGCATCTCCGCACGCACCTAAATTTTTGCTCGGATAAAAACTAAACGCACCCGCATCGCCAATGCCGCCTACTTTGACATCGTCCACGGTAGCCAAATGTGCTTGGGCACAATCTTCAATGACTTTCAAATCATGCTCGCGTGCCAAATTCATAATGGCGTTCATATCCGCCGGATATCCGTACAAATGCACGGGCAAAATAGCTTTTGTTTTTTTGGTAATTTTGCGCTCAATATCTTTCGGGTCAATGTTATAGGTGTGCGGGTCAATATCGGCAAATACAAATTTCGCACCCGTCAGAGAAACTGAAGACGTGGTGGCAATAAACGTAAACGGAGTGGTGATGACTTCATCACCTTCTCCGATGCCGGCCGCGCCCAAGGCAATTTGAATGGCACTTGCACCCGACGAGCAGGAAATACAATGTTTCACGCCCATCATTTCGGCAAATTCTTTTTCAAACCCTTCGGTTTGCGGTCCTAAAAGCCAATGCATGGAGTTGAGCGCGTCCAGCGCCGCGGCATTAAGCTCGGGCTTTAAAGACTCGTGTTGTTTTTGCAAATTAAACAAGGGGATATTATCTTGCGGCATACGTTCTCCTATTTATATAAACTATACACTTCGGGCATTTCTAATACTCTTTTGGTAACTTGTTGGAAGTCGTGCGCGGTAAAAGTAGCAACAATTTCTACCACAAAATGACTGTCCTGTTTAGTCACTTCTTTTTTCAAAATCTTTACTTTTTGTTTTTCAATTTCTTGGCAGATGGTGTGCACAACGGACCATTGCGGTGCGCAGGTTAAATACAAGCTGTCGTATTGGCGCAAATGTTCCACCAGCACCAGCATACGCCGCACGCCCAGTTGCATGAGCAAAATCAGTGCGCACGAAACGGAAGCCAGCAGGTATTGGCCGTAACCGATGGTCATACCGATGGCCGCTACCAGCCACACGCCGGCGGCGGTGGTCAAACCGGAAATTTTATTTCCTTCACGCAAAATCGCGCCCGCGCCCAAAAAACCCACGCCGGAAACAATTTGCGCAGCAATGCGTCCGGGGTCGCCGCCCATTTCGCCCATGTATAAAGACAAAATGGTAAACAGCGTCGCGCCCACGCAGATGATGGAATTGGTGGCGTAGCCGGCGGGCTTGTCATTATATTGACGCTCTAGACCCATTACGCCGCCTAAAATCAAGGCAAGTAAGATTTTGACAATAATTTGTTCCATATTTTTATTATAGCAAAACGCCGCGCCGCGGGGCAGGACGCGCGGTGTTTTCTTTTTGGATTAGTTGTGTTTTGATTGTGTTTTTGTTGGTTTTTGTTGAGTGAAAATACCCCTTGACTTGTTTTTTTTTTTTTGGTACAATACGGGGGTAGTGGTTGTTTTTCAAATGTCGCCCTGAAAGGTTTTTGTTCAGGGCCTCAGCCTTAAAAAAGAGGTTGAGGTGCTGAGCAGAAGCGACTCAGCACGACAAATAGAGGAGAGTGTTTTATGAAAAAAGCATTTACGCTTATTGAGCTGTTAGTCGTTGTATTAATTATAGGTATACTGGCGGCGATTGCGTTGCCGCAATATCAAGCGGCGGTATTGAAAACACGAGTAACGATTTTACTTCCTTTGATGAAGGCGATTTCCGAAGCACAACAGGTGTATTATTTGGCCAATAACGAGTATGCGGATAATTTCACTAAATTAGATATTGAATTTCCGGAGGGAGCAAAAACGGTTACAGCCCGAAGAATAACATATGAGAAGTTTGAGTGTTTTTTGGGAACCGTCCATGAGGGTAACAAAAGTTTTTATGGATCTATGTACTGTGTTTATGACAATAAAGTAAGTTTGGAGCAATACTTTAACGGAACAAACCTTATATGTCGTGCGGTAGATAATAATGCTTTAGGAACAAAAGTATGTAATTCTATTAGTTGTGCAGGACAATCCTGTTACTAGGCAGAGGATATTCTAAAAAGTTACAATATCCGTATGCCACAGTATTTAGCGGATATTAAAGAAAAAGAATTTTTTATTGAAGGGAACGAGGCCCACCATTTGGCGGGTGTGGCGCGGCATAAAGAGGGCGATACCATCACTGTCTTTGACGGGAAAGGATTGCAATATACCGCGTGCATTACACGCGTGCAAAAGGATTTTGTGCGCGGCGAACTGCTGGAACAAATTCAAATCAAAAAATCCGCTATTTCGTTGGAGCTTTGTTTTGCGCCCACTTCACGCACGACGTTGGAAGACGTGCTGGATAAATGTACGCAACTGGGCGTGACTTCCTTTCAGCCGATTACCACCGCGCGCAGTGAATATGATTTGTCCAAAAAATGGGAGCAAAAGGCCGAGCGCTGGAATCAAATTATTTTAGCCGCGTGCAAACAATGCTCGCGCGGGGAAGTGCCTGTCTTAAAAGCGCCGCTTTCATTTGAACAATGTGCCGCGCGGTTAGGCACGCCGTCATTGCTCGCTTATGAGGCGGAAGAAACGCACACGCTGCCATGGGGGCTTGACAAATTAGGAAGCCCCAAAAACCTCAGTATTTATATTGGTCCGGCGGGCGGCTGGACCGACGAAGAAGTAACGCTTGCCGCACGCAGCGGTATCTTGTCCGTTACGCTCGGGCCACATGTTTTGCGGGCGGAAACCGCGTGTATTTCGGCCTGCGCCAAACTATTATGAAATTTTTTCTAAAAACTTTCGGTTGCCGCGTCAATCAAGTGGAAAGCCAAGCTATTTTGGAAGCGTTTGCCGCGCGCGGTTACACTCCCGCACCGTTTGAACAGGCCGATATTTGTTTGCTTAACACCTGCACGGTCACGCACCAAGCCGATAAAGATGTGGAAAAATTAATCCGCCAAATTTTGCGCCGCAATCCGTCGGCGCGGCTGGTGCTGACGGGTTGTTATGCCGCCGCACACAGCAGACATATCAAACAAAATTTTCCGCAGGCCGAAATTATTGGCAAGTATGAACTGGGACAAAAATTATTTGGCACACAAGATTTATGTTGGACCGTGTCCGGCCACGAAGGACACAGCCGCGCGTTTATTAAAATTCAGGACGGGTGTGACTGCTTTTGCTCGTATTGTATTGTGCCTTTTGCGCGCAGCATAAAGCGCTCCAAACCCGCGGCGGATGTGTTGTTGGAAATTACCGCGCTTACGCAAAAGGGCTTTGGCGAAATTGTGCTCACGGGTATCAATATCGGCAATTACAAATGTCCGCAAAGCGGCAAAGATTTAGCGGTCTTGTGCAAAGATATTGCAGGGCTGGCGGGGCATTTTCGTGTGCGGTTTTCCTCTATTGAATTGCAAACCGTTACCGACGGGGTAATTGATGCGATGGCAAAATATCCCGCGCGGTTTTGCAATTATTTACATTTGCCTTTGCAAAGCGGTTGCGATAAAGTTTTAAAAGAAATGAACCGCCACTATACCACCGCGCAGTATGCCGCCAAAGTGGCAAACCTGCGCGCACGCGTGCCGGGGGCAGGCGTGTTTGCCGACGTGATTGCTGGATTTCCGACTGAAACGGAAGAAGATTTTGAAACGACTTATCGTTTTATAGAAAGCCAAAAATTGTGCGGTTTGCACGTGTTTAGTTATTCCCCGCGTCCGGGTACTAAAGCGGCCGCCTTACCGCAACTGCCGCCGGAAATTATCAAAGCCCGCGCCGAAAAATTACGTGCATTAGACCAAAAATTGCGTGCGGATTTTGCCGCATCTTTGGTGGACAGTGCGCAGGAAGTTTTTATTGAGGAGCACAGCACAGCGGGCGTGCACGGGGTAACGTCTAATTTCCAGCAAGTACTTTTGGAAAATGCCCCTGCGGACGCACGCGGTTTGGTGCGTGTCAAAATTACCCACGCGGACGGACCTGTTTGCAAAGGCGCTTTGTACAGGCCGGATTAATTTGCTATAATATAAGTACCAATTTTTAGAGTTGTGATTTTTTTAGGCAAGAGTTAAACAAAATGGTAGCCCAAAATAATCTGTGTATACTCATCTTGGCGGCCGGTAAAGGCACCCGGATGAAGTCTTCCCTTCCTAAACCGTTGCACCCCGTGTGCGGTTTGCCTATGGTTGCGCATAGTTTGCGCGCCGCTCAAGCATTAAATCCAAATGCAATTTGTGTGATTGTCGGGCACGAAGCGCCCAAAGTAATGGACGAAATTACCACGCATTTACAGACGTGGGGAATTACTGCGCCCGTGGTATTTGCCGAACAAAAAGAGCTCAACGGCTCGGGCGGAGCGGTGCGTGCGGCGTTGCCGCTTTTGCAAAAATTTGAAACCGTTATGGTCTTAAACGGAGATGTACCGCTGATTCGTCCGGAAAGTTTACAGGAAATGTATAATCAATTTGCCGCGAAACAAGCAGGTGCTAGCGTGCTTTCCATTCAGGTACCCAATCCGGCGGGTTACGGACGCATTGTCCGCGAAAACGACGGCAACTTTGCCCGCATTGTAGAAGATGCCGATGCCGACGAAAAAACCCGCGCTATTAGCGAAGTAAACGGCGGTATGTACGTCTTCAATGGTCCGGCCTTGGTAGCGGCTTTGGAAAGACTCACCCCGCAAGGACCGAAACACGAATTTTATCTGACAGATACATTGTCTTTTATTAAAGAAAGTAAACCTGCCATTATTTATCAATTAGCCGATTTTGAAGAATCTTTAGGAGTAAACAGCCGCGCGGAACTCGCGCAGGCGGAAGCCATTATGCGCTTGCGCATTAATAATAAATTTATGGCTGACGGCGTACGCATTGTCCGCCCCGAGGCCACTTATATTGATGCGAGTGTACAAATCGGCGCAGACACTACCATTTTCCCGGATACTTATATTGAAGGAAATACTAAAATCGGAAGTAATTGTTTAATAGAAGGAAACGTGATGATTCGCAATTGCCAAATTGCCGATAATGTCATTATCCGCATGGGCAGTTATTGCGATGACAGCACCGTTTCGCCGTTGTGCGAAGTGGGCCCGTATGCGCGTTTGCGCCCCGGCGCGGAGCTCAAAACCAAAGCCAAAGTGGGCAATTTTTCCGAAGTGAAAAAATCCGTCATTGGCGAAGGGTCTAAAGTCAATCACTTAACCTATATCGGCGATACCGATATGGGAGCAGGCGTCAATATCGGTGCGGGTACGATTACCTGCAATTACGACGGGCAAAAGAAATATCGCACCATTATCGGAGATCATTGTTTTGTAGGGTCTAACACCAATTTTGTAGCACCTGTAGAAGTTAAGCCGTATAGTAAAATCGGCGCGGGTTCCACCATCACTAAAGAAGTGCCGCAAGGTTCTTTGGCGATTGCACGGGCGCGTCAGGTCGTATTAGAAAACAAAGGTGTCAAACATGAGTAAACTTGTAAATGGAGATTTGAGTATTTTCTCCGGTAATTCCAATTTGGCTTTAGCGCAAAAAATTGCGGGCCATTTGGGAATGGAACTGGGCAAAATCCGCGTAGAGCGCTTTGCCGACGGCGAAATTGATGTGCAAATTTTAGAATCGGTCCGTGCACATGATTGCTATATTATTCAGCCCACTTGCCCCCCGGTTAATGAAAATTTGATGGAATTGCTTGTTATGGTGGACGCGTTTAAGCGTGCCAGCGCCGGATGCATTACGGTAGTCGTTCCTTATTTCGGATATGCCCGTGCCGACCGCAAAGCTACCGCCCGTGTGCCCATTACCGCCAAATTGGTCAGCAATTTAATTACCGAGGCCGGTGCAGACCGTATTATGACGTTGGATTTACACGCCGCGCAAATTCAGGGGTTTTTTGATATCCCGGTAGATCACATGCGCGCGCGCAGTGTATTTTTGGATTATTTCAAAGATTTTAAACGAGAAGATTTAGTAGTTATTTCCCCGGATGTGGGCGGGGTAGAACGCGCCCGCAAATTTGCCGCGCGGTTGGATGTGGGGCTGGTTATCATTGATAAACGCCGTCCCAAACCCAATGAAGCGGTTGTCTATAATGTAATCGGTGATGTAAAAGATAAAGTAGCCATCATCTTTGATGACATTGTGGACACAGCGGGGACTTTAATTACCGTAGCGGAAAAAATTAAAGAACACGGCGCGCGCGAAGTGTACGCCGCTTGTTCACACGGTTTATTGTCACGCAATGCCGTGGACCGGATTAACAAATCCTGCATTAAAAAACTAATCATTACCGATTCTCTGCCTATTCGGGACTTGGGACCGAAAGTAGAGACACAGTCCGTATCGTATATGTTGGCAGATGCCATTAAACGTAACCATGACGGCCGTTCTATTGGGGATATGTTTAGTTGATTTTAAAAATTAAGGAGTAAAATAAACATGGAAGAAATGAACATTAAAGCCGTCGCCCGCACCGGCGAAGGCGTAAAAGGCGCACTAAGCAAAATCCGCGCCGAAAAAAATATCCCGGCCGTTGTATACGGCGGGCATAAAGAACCCGTGAGCATCACGATTAGCCTTAAAGACTTGGAAAAAATCATTAAGGCGGGTAAAAACACCATCGTATCATTGGATTTACCCACCGGCAAAGAACAGGCCTTGGTAAAAGAAGTGCAATATCACGTGGTAAGCGATTTACCCATTCACGCTGATTTTCAGCGCGTGTCCTTGAAAGACAAAATGGATGTGGTCGTGCCGGTTAAACTCGTGGGCGAATCTGCCGACGTTAAAGCTTACGGCGCTATGGTGGAACACATTATGCGCGAAATTGAAGTACGCGCTTTGGTGAGCAAGATTCCGCACGAAATTGAAGTGGATATGACCCCGATGACCATTAACACCGGTATCGTGGCGGGTGATATCAAATTGCCGGAAGGCGTGGAACTTTTAACCGATCCGCAAGCTCCGGTCGTGCACTTGACCATCTTGAAAGATGAAGAACCTGCTGCCGCAGCTCCGGCTGCCGCAGCCGATGCCCAACCGGAAAGTTCTTCCACCAAGGGCAAAAAAGATGCCGACGGCAATCTGACCAAGAACGCCGCCGCCCCGGCTGCCAAAGACGCAGCCAAGAAATAAATTGGTTGATACACTTATTGCCGGACTGGGTAATCCGGGCGCGCAGTATCAAAAAACCCGTCACAATGCCGGGTTTATGGTAGCCGATGCGCTGGCCGAAAAATACGGCGCGGATTTCCAGTCCTGGCAAAATTTAGGTGTATATGCCAAAGTGTCTGTGGGCGGTAAAGAAGTATTAATTGCCAAACCGGGCACATATATGAATTTATCGGGTCAGCTCGTCAGCGGGTTGGCCCGGTTCTATAAAATCCCACCTGAAAAAATACTGATTTGTTTTGATGATATGTCGCTTAATTTGGGCGATATCCGTTTGCGTGCGTCGGGCTCTGCCGGCGGCCAAAAAGGAATGAAACATATTATTGAGCAGTTAGGCACAGACAAAATTGCGCGCCTACGCGTGGGGATTGGCCCCAAACCGGAACATTTTGACGCGGCGGATTTTGTGCTGGGCAAATTTACTGCCGCGGAAATACCGCTTTTAGAAACTGCTGTTGAACATGCCGTAAAAGCGTTGGAAGTCTGTTTGACCGACGGACTGGAACGCGCGATGAATCAGTTTAATTAATTGCTTTTGGTTGTGTTTTGGTTGGCTTTTCGTTGGGCAAAAACAGGACTTGACTTGTTTTTTTTTTTTGGTACGATATGGGGGTAGGGATTGTTTTTAAATGTCGTCATTGCGGGCGTGGACCCGCAATCCAGCGTTGTTTATAAAAGAAAAAAGGCCTTAATAAACAGACTGGATCCCGGATCCATGTCCGGGATGACGCAGAGAGGAAAAAAGTATTATGAACAAAAAAGCATTCACGCTAATAGAATTATTAGTAGTTGTATTAATTATCGGTATACTGGCGGCCATTGCTTTGCCGCAATATCAAAAGGCAGTTACTCGGGCACGTGTAACGGAAGCAATCATTAATCTGCGTGCGATACATACCGCTTTGGAAGAATATAAATTGGCTAATGGCAGTTACCCGACCACTACCAGCCATACAGACCAAGATGAATTAACTGCCAATTTATCAATAGATATCCCACGGCTTAATAAAATGTTTACATTTAGTTATTATCGAAGTAGCTATGTAGGATACTTTTTTAATTATAAAGGAGTGAACATATACATTGAAATGAATTGGAGCTCTGCTCAGTATAAACCGGGTACGCTGATGTGTCTGATGGTGGCGGCACAGAAGACTGCCGACTCCCTAGCGTTTTGCTCCAGCATATGCGGTACTTCGCAAATGGAAGAGTTGAGCGATGCGATCGGTTGCCGTATTTGAAGGATTCATATTTAACGTTTTAAAGACACTCTGGTTGAAAGCCGGAGTGTTTTTTGTTGGCTTTTTGTTGGGCAAAAACAGGGCTTGACTTGTTTTTTTTTTTTGGTATGAGATGGGGGTACGGAACATTTTTTAAGCCGTCATTGCGGGCGTGGACCCGCAAT
>JAGCKY010000079.1 GCA_017647245.1 Elusimicrobiaceae bacterium | reverse complement strand
GGGTAATTAAAATAGACTCTGCATTGAGCATTTTCAAAATTTTCTGTCCCAATTTTTCAATGGCTTCTTCACCGGGTTTGGGGGAATCGCCTGCGCCTTCCCATGCTTCTTTGGTGTTGGGGGTCATACAGGTAATGTTTTTGTATTTTTTGAAATTGTCAATTTTAGGATCCACGCACACAGGGATTTTGCGTTTGCGACAAGCATCAATTAACGATTTGATATTGTGGTCGCTGAGCATACCCTTGCCGTAGTCGGACAAAATGACCCCTTTGGCGGTCTTAAGTGCGGCGGTAAAATTCTGCATACACTCTGCGGCAACATCGTGTCCGATGATTTGTTTGCTTTCGCGGTCATAGCGCACAATTTGTTGTTGTTCGGCCATGACGCGGATTTTTTGAGTAGTCGGACGGTCATAATCTTCGGCGATACATTTGATATTTACATTTTGTTTGTGCAAAAAATCTTTTAACAGTTCACCGCCGGCATCCCGTCCGACGACGGAAACAAGCGTCGGTTTTGCGCCTAATGCGGCTAAATTGACGGCCACATTACCGGCACCGCCCGCTACAAAAAATTCTTTATTTACCGCGACCACGGGTACGGGCGCTTCGGGGGAAATGCGGGAAACGGAACCTTTAATAAAATGGTCCAGCATTACGTCGCCGACCACGATCATTTCTTTGCCTTTGAAAGCACGCAAAATTTGTTTTAGTCTTTTAGTAGTAACAGTTTTCATAGCTTACCTCTATCCAATCATTATAAGATATTTGCGGGAGCTTGTCTTTGGTACTCCAGCAGTTCTGCCGACACCGAGCCGATAAATACCTCTACCGCCATTTTAACGGGCATACGGTACTGGTCATCGGTGAGCCAGACCTTTAAGCTTTTACCTTTGGCAACAAAGATACCTTCCCCGCGCATTTGTGGTTCTACAACGATACAATCAAATTTTCCTGCGGCCACTTTGACGCGTTCTTTTTTAAGGACTTTAACGACGAGTGGATATTGTTTTTCGCGGTTAATGATATCAAATACTACATCTGTGCCGACTTGTAAATCATGTCCGCGTACATAATAAAGGGAAGTGAGCATATCCACTACCTTAATATCCAAGGGACCGGAAATTTCGCTGGGTTCTTCTTTTTTGCGGATTAGGCCTTCGTATTTTTTGGCGGGGTAATTAAATTTGAGCCATTCATCACGCACATAATTGCCTTCGCGCACGCTTTGGCCATATCCGTACGAATAAAATTCTTGAGCGTCCATCCAAGATTGATTGATATCGCGTACTCTAAACACCGCGTCAATTACAGAAGCGGAAAAAGCCGTTGTTTGAAATACATAGGCAGGGCGGCCCTCTATATTAACGAGCCCTAAATTGTGAATATAGGCCGTACCTGCTTTGACAAAGGAATAGTAAACGCCGTATTTGAGTTGCTCATAGGCCCACGGCGCGGTTTGTTTCGCGGTAGCATCGGGTACGAGCGCGGCATACGGGTTTAGCATACGGCCCTCGGTGGAAATGACGGGCTCGTTTTTAAAAGTAGGTTTAAACGGAAAGGGGGTAAATTGCGGTACCTGTGGTGTCTGCGGCGCTTGCGGTACTTCGGTTTTTTCTTCTACGGCTTGTACGGGCTGGGCAACGGTAGCGGCGACGGCAACAGGAGTACTTTTTGCAAGGGTTGTTTGTTTAGCGGCTACGGGTTGCGCAGTTGTATTTTTGGCAACAGTTGCAGGGAGGGTGGAAGTAACTTCTGCGGTTTTCACTTCTTCAGCAGGTTGGGCAACTGGGGCCGCCGCTACGACTTCTTGTTCCACCGGAGTTTCTAAAACAGGCGTATTTTTGCGGCATTGGCAATAACACCCGATTAATAATAGTGCGGCTAAACTGACAGTCAAAAATTTATTCATGTGCTTTATTCTCCTTTATAATATAGCGTGCGGCTGCAAGCATATCTTTGGCAATAAAGTCAGGTTTTAAATCAGGGTATTTTTTTAAATGGGTTTTGCCGTTGGCGGTGGTCATTAGGACAGCGCGCATATTCAGTCCGTGGCCGAATTGCACATCGGCCTTTTTATCGCCTACCATAAAAGAGCGCGCGGGGTCTATGTGATATTTTTTAATCAGTTGCTCGCCCAGTAAAGTGCCGGGTTTGCGGCAGCGGCATTTTTCTTCGGGAGCGTGCGGGCAAAAAACAATATCGCGTAGTTGCACGGGTTTAAGTAATTGGCAAAGCCGCGCGTGTACTTTGTTTACTTCTTTATCGGTGAAATAGCCGCGCCCGATGCCGGATTGATTAGACACCATGAAAAATTCAAATCCCGCGCGGGCGAGTTTTTGCAAAGCCGGTTTGACGGGAGCATAGAGTTTTACCGCGGCCGGGTCGGATAAATATGTGCCGGGTTTTTCGTGGATGAGTGTGCCGTCGCGGTCAAAAAAGATAGCTTTTATTTTATTTGACATTCAGGATGCTCCGCAAACCAACGTTTACCTTCTTCTTCGCGTTTCCAACGATTATGTGCCCACAGCCAATTGCCCGGACTTTGACGTATCCACCGCTCATAAATATCGGTTAATTTTCGGGTCAGCAGACGCACATTTTCCGTACTATATTCCAAATCGGTTACAATCGGGTCTTCTACCGTGCAGACCAGTTTTCCGTTTTCGCGTGTAACTACTACGGGGAAAATGGGTACCTTCTGACGGATAGCCAGTAGTGCGGTGATGGGGGAAATGGCCGCAGGACGCCCTAAAAAGTGCATAAAAATTTCGCCCGATACGACGTTCTGGTCGGTTAAAATGCCCAACATACGTCCTTTTTTAAGGACACGCATAGTGGCAAAAAACGGTTTGGCATCGTGGTTGCTGTAAATGGTAAAACCGCCGAACACGTGGCGCAGGCGGTTTGTTTCTTCATCTACATAAGGATTGTCCACGCGCTGGGCCATGACGATGCTGTCAATTCCGGCGGCCGATACGCCCAGCCCAAACGCTTCCCAATTGGTAAAGTGCCCGATGTGCACAATGCCGCCGGTTTTTTGCGCATTGGCTTTTTGCAATTTTTCCAATCCGCGTATCGGCACGCGGCGCATGACTTCTTCGCGCGAGTAAGACGAAAGTTTGATAAATTCGGCTAAAATTTGCCCCATATTTTTCCACGACTGATAGGCAATCGCGCGGGCCCCTTGTTCGGATTTTTCGGGGAAAGCCAGTTGTACGTCGCGTACACTGCGCTCAAAGCGTTTTTTCATAATACGCGGCGCCAGTGCGGTTAGCGAGCGGCCAAACGCACAGGCCACGTTGTACGGCAGTAGTCGCAAGCCCAAACACGCGGCTTTCAGTCCGGCATATTGCATAAAATAAGAAGGAGATTTTTCAAAGCGCATACCTTATTATACTAATTTTTAACTGTTCTACCGAGGATATATAAACCCCTGCACCAAAGCAAAAAATAAATGCTAAAATATATCAACCTTTTACAGCGGAGAAATGCGTATGGACTTTGCTTCTTTGCGTGACAAATTAAAGAAAAATTGGGCGGGGCGCACGGTATTATTGTGTGCCAGCAAATTGTACGGCGTGGGGGTAAATTTAAACCGCTTGGCGTATGATAACGGCTGGAAAGCGTCCGAATCGGTTAATTCGCGCGTAGTGTGCATTGGCAATATCACGGCGGGGGGAACGGGCAAAACGACCGCTGTTTTGCTGGCGGCCACCACGCTGGCGCAAAAGGGACTGCGCGTGAGCATTGTTTCGCGCGGTTACAAACGTCAGCAGAAAAATAAAAATGACGTGGTGATTTTATTTGATAACCCCGACGCCGATTGGCGCTTGGCGGGCGATGAGCCGTATATGATGAGCCGCCTGCTTATTCAATATAAAGTACCTATTGTCATCGGGCGCAACCGCGCCGCCGCGGCTACGGAGGCGCTACGTAAATTCCGCAGTCAAATTATTTTGCTAGACGACGGAATGCAACATCACAAACTCAAACGTGATGCCAATATCGTTTTGGTGGATGCCAAAAATCCGTTTGGCGGCGGGGCGCTTTTGCCATTGGGTAATTTGCGCGAACCGATGAGCGCGCTCAAGCGGGCTAATTTAATTGTGCTCACGCATTGCGACCAAGTAAACGAGCGCGAACTGGAAAACATCAAAGACAAAATCCGCGAATATAATGACTTGGTAGAAATTGTGGAAAGCGAACACAAACCGGAGTATTTCTTTGATGTGTGCAAAGCACAAAAAGTGGCTCTGACCGACGTAAAAGGGGAAGTGGCGTGCTTTAGCGCGCTGGGTCACCCGGAGACTTTTGAAAATACGCTCAAAGGGCTGGGGCTGACTATCGCACAGAAGTGGCGCTTTCCGGATCATCAACATTATACAGAAGAACATTTGCGCACGTTTGAAGATACGCGCCGCGGTTTGCCGCTGGTAACTACCTTCAAAGATTTTGTGAAATTCCCCGATAATTGGCGCGATATTTTGACAAAAGATGTGTATGTACTTTCGGTCAATTTGAAAATTCGCGGCGGAGAAGAAGAATTTAACAAATTCACCGATGCTTTGTATCCCAAATTTTCCAAAATGAAAGAGTAAAAATTTTACTTGCAAAAAAGCCCTTCCGATTTTTACGGGAGGGTTTTTTATTGTTTTCTCGTCGGTAAAAATAGGGCTTGACTTGTTTTTTTTTTTTGGTACAATAATTATGCCGTCATTGCGGGCGTGGACCCGCAATCCAGGTCTTTAATAAGGTAAAAAGGCCTTACTAAACGGACTGGATCCCGGATCCATGTCCGGGATGACGACAAAAAGAAAAACATAAGGAGACAGTATGAAAAATAAAGAAAAACAAATCAAAACCGTATGTCATGCTGAGAGGTTGTTACTCAGCATCTCCCGCTTTTTGGGTTGTTGCCGTTTTACAACAACCAACAACAAGAAAGAGGGAGGTTCCCCGATTACAACCTTCGGGGACAGGCCCTGGCAAAAACATCTCAGGACGACAACACTATTTAATAACGGCTTCACTCTAATAGAATTATTAGTAGTTGTATTAATCATCGGCATACTGGCGGCCATTGCCCTGCCGCAATATAGAAAAGCGGTTGCAAAAAGCCGTTATGCTAAATTAAAAAATTTAGTGGAGAGCATCGCACAGGCGCAAGAAGTGTACCGTTTATCCAATGGCAGTTATTCGGTAGATTTTGACGATTTAGATATCAGTATGCCGGGCGGCACGGTGGCGCATGAATTTGAAGGAGAAACAGCAGAAAGCGATGCTAAGCGTTATCGTTACTATGATTGGGGAAATTGTTATGTTACTGCTTCTGGCGGGGCGGCTGTATGCGAGGATTTGTTGATAAATATGGATTATAGGAAAGACTTTGCAAATAGAGCGCGTTCCTGTGCCATTCATGGAACTACCGATAAAAAAGACTGGCGAGCCAGGATTTGTATATCAGAAACAGAATCCACCACGGCTAATACAAGCAGTAAAAATAATTTAGTGCGCTGGTATTATAAGAATTAAAAGGATCGCTTACTCTTACACTCCGCCAAAGCGGCGGGCGCGGTATTGGTAGGCTAAAATGGCCTTTTTGAGTTCTTCCTCGTTAAAATCGGGCCACAACACAGGCGAGAAATAAAATTCACTGTACG
>JAGCKY010000078.1 GCA_017647245.1 Elusimicrobiaceae bacterium | reverse complement strand
GCGCCCGCACCGCAAAAACAAGTCATCGTCAGCGACGTATATTCCGTTAAACCCTCTAAAACAAAACCCCAGCAGAAAAACGTGCAAAAGGCATCTAAAACTTATTCCAAGCAACAAGTATATAATGAATATATAGATGACGATCATTATCCGAAATTCAAAAATGAATTTATGCCGCAACAGTCGGTAAGCCAAGCCAACGAAACCGCCATAGAGGCCATTACCGAACAGCGCGAATCTGCTAATTTGCCGGTACTCAAAGCCACCAAAAAACCCGTGGAAAAACCTGCGCGTCAGGTAGTTAGCGTAGAAGAACTGGCCAATGTACCGGTAGACGGTGAAGTTTACCAAGATAATTTGCCTGATACGGTTTCCACGATGCAAGATTATCAAACCCCGCCCGCGGAAATTGCCCAAGCGCAAGCTTTGCAAAATGACCCACTCAATAATCCCTACGCCGAAACGTATACCGGCGAATTTGAAAATGGCGGAGTCATGGGCCCGGCCGATTTCGGCTATAACAGCACCGACCCGGCCTATCAGCAATAAAGATTGACATTTTCAAAAAGGAAAAATACAATTAATTATGACCTTATTAAAAAACTTATTTGTTAAACCGTTTGCCGCAAAAGGCCCCGTGTGGGGTACGGCGGACGTGCTCATTAAATTGCTGGCAGCATTCGTATGGTTGTATTTGATGTCTATTTTGTGCCAGCTGATGTGGGAGTCCATTCAACTAGACTATAATCCCATTACTCAATTATGGTGGCTGGCTTATTGCTTTTTGATTTTCTTCGGCGCATCTTGGCTGGCTTATATTGCCATTTTTATGCGCGATTATAATGAAGAAGCGTAAAATTTAATCTGCAAAAAAGCCCGCTTATTTGAGCGGGCTTTTTTATTTCGCAAACTTAATATACTTTTTTGAAAGTTAGCACGCCGTCTTCAAAAACCACTCCTCAATCATCGCGCCTTTTTCATCAAACTTTGTGGTCACGCCGTTGGGCTTGCCGTCTTTGTGCGGAGAAATCAGCGCAATCGTACCGTTGGGGTGATACATAATTTTATCGCCGATTAATTTATCATTTTTATACGTACACTCCGAGCGCAAATCCCCGTCTTGCGTATACGTGCGGCACGGACCGTTCAGATATCCGTCCTTATATTCCGCAACTTCCAACACTTTGCCGGAAGAATAGTATTTTGTTTGGCGGCCGGATTGACAGTCTTGCTCATAGTGCATCTCTTTATGCAAATATCCCGTCGGCTGATAAATGCGCGCCGGACCTTGCAACTGACCGTTCACATAATACTTTTCAATGCTCACTTTGCCGCTTTCAAAGTAAATCCGGCAGTAACCGCTACGCTGGCCGTCTTTAAATTCACATTCAAAATATAATTTGCCGTTTTCAAAAAATTCTTTTACAATACCGTCGGGCAATTTGCCTTCGCTTTTAACAATGTCTAAATTTTTATCCAATGTTTCGCGGTACACTTCTTTATCATTTACGAAATACGTGCGCACAAAACCCACGTTGAGCGGGTCATTTAAGCTGGCTGTCTTGCGTATAATTTCCGTCATACTTTACTCCTCTGTTAACGCCTGAGCCGCCACATACGCACTTGCCCAAGCAAAATGTAAATTAAATCCGCCGCTGCGCCCGTCTACATTTAACAACTCACCCAAAATATAAAGTCCCGGGCAACAACTTGATTCCATTGTATTATAGTTTATTTCGGCGCAGTTTACACCCCCCGCCGCCACCATGGCTTCCATCCATGGGCGCAAGGATGTTACCGTAAAAGGCCACCCGCCTAAAATTTTAGCCACTGTTTGCAAGGTATTTTCCGTCCAATTCTGCACGAGTTCGTTTTTGCGCAGGCCCGCAAAGTCAATCAGTAAGTTAGCGATATTTTCGTGCAACATTCCGGCAAAAAATGCCTTCGGCGTGCGCGAACCAAACAGGCGTATACGATTTTGCAAAAATATCATTTTATCATCTACGTCCGGCAATAAATCCACTTGTACTGCCACCGGACCTTGTGCCAACACTTTGCCAATGGCCCCGCTCACGCTCAAGGCCGCCGGCCCGGACAATCCATAGTTAGTAAATAAAATCTCTCCCACGCTTTGCACCTCTGCCGGTGTATCCGGCAGTGCAATCATTCGCACTTGCGCCCGGATTCCCTGTAAACGCGCCACCGCTTTTTCACGCACGTTTAACGCGCACAGTGCTTGCGTCGGCTCAATGATATGATGTCCTAAAGATTTAGCCAATTCATAACCGGCTTGTGTGCCCCCCACTTGCGGATACGCACACGATCCGCACGCCAACACGCAGCGATTGGCGGAAATTTTTTCGCCGTCTTTTTGGGTCAAAATAAATTGTTTTTTAGCTTGGATTTTGACGGTTTCGCTATTTACGCGAAAGGTCGCGCCCGCCTCTTGGCACGCTAGACGCAACGCCTCGCATACAGCGGTAGATTTGCCGCTTTGCGGAAAAATGCGTCCGTCATTTTCTTCTATCGTCAGTACACCCAGTCCGTGAAACAACTGCAAGCATTTTTGAAAAGGAAATTCTTCCAGCACGGCCGCCGCTATATCCGGCGTACCGCGGTAATCCCCCGCCGATACAAATGCATTTGTTAAATTACAACGACCGTTTCCGCTGACCAAAATTTTGCGCCCTACTTGCGGCTCTTTTTCCAGCACAATCACGCGGCGGCCGGCGCGCGTGCATAGCAAAGCGCACATCATGCCGCTGGCCCCTGCTCCTACGATAGCAATATCATATATCTGTTCCATTCATTTCACTATAGCAAATTTATCAATAGTTGCGTAAAAAGAAAACAGCCCTCCGTTTGGAGGGCTGTTTTTAAAAGTGTCACCGGGTGGGCTCGAACCACCGACCTATTCCTTATGAGAGAATCGCTCTAACCAGCTGAGCTACGGTGACCAAATCAGATACCTTATTATACCAAAATCAACCGCGCTCCTGCAACTTACCGGGCCGCCGCTGGTATCTAATCAATCATCGTATAATCGTTTAATTTCTCAAACACTTGGCCGGATTTCGCCATGGCGAAATCTTTTTCGGCTTCGGCTTGTTTACCTAATTTTAAATACGCCGCACCGCGCGCATTATAGGCATCTGCCGCCGGACGTAACATGATTACCATGGAATAATCATACACGGCATATTCATACTGACCCAACATAAAATAAATTCCACCGCGCGTGAAAAAACTTTCCGCTTTATTGGGGTTTAACGCAATACTTCTATCCACTAACTGTAATGCATTTTCATAATCGCCTTGCGCGGCCAATGCAGAAGCAAGCGCGGTATACGCATCAGCCCGGTACGGATTTTTTTCCACTACTTTTATAAAATCTTCTTGGGCTTGGGCATAGTCACCGCTAAAGAAATATGCCGTACCGCGCGAGGCATATACTTCCACGTGGTCCGGGTTTAATTTTTCCGCGCGGTTATAAGCTTTTATGGCTTGCTGCACTTTTCCGTCTTTAAAATAGCCGTCCCCGCGCGCCAACCATTCCGACGACGTCGGCAAACTTTGACACCCCACTAAAATCGCTACGGCCAGCAATAAAGATACTTTTTTCATATTTTTTCCCCTAGGTCTAAAGGTCCCTTTATTATAGCACAAAAGGCCCAAAATCCTCTAGGCACAAAAAACGCCTTGCGTTGGGCCCAAAGACCCTGGCGATTTCACTTCATAATTACTATTCTAAGAGTATAGAAAGCGGAAGGTAAGGTCGCAACAGATTTGAAAACGATTTTATCCCAAACCGCTGCAGTCCCAAACCCTGCTGCAGCGGTTCCCCTTTCTAAATCATAATATCCTCCTACACAAACGCCCCGGAGTCTTGCAGACCGCAACTCTTGGGGCGTTTGCACGTTTATATAAGAAATTTTCAAGGTAAAGTATAAAGAGCCCAACTGCCCGTAGTGTCTTCATAACTACCTTGTTCTACTTGTTCGCAAAATTTCTTATGATTATTTCCCGTACTAGCAGGACCTGTGCAGCTCATATTAAATTCATTTTTTGACCTAGCTGTAAAACCATCACACGCATAGGTACCGTCTGTATAAACTCCCATTACATTTGCGGCACTTGTCAAGTCGATACTATTTAAAACAATTATAAAATCTTTCCCTTTACGTACGGCATCTGTACCTTCTACTCGTATAGCACAAGGATTTGTTTTACCTCCCACCGGCAGCGGCAAATCAATATCCAGCTCATCAAAATTACCCGCATATTTGCCATTGGCCAAATAATAGGCCTGCTCTGCGGTAGCAATAGAACGAATTAATTGTTTGAGTTCTGCATTACGTGTACGTTGCACTGCTTTTTGATATTGCGGCAAAGCAATGACCGCCAGGATACCGATAATTAAAACGACTACTAACAGCTCTATTAGCGTGAATGCGCGATTTTTCATAACCTCTCCTCTTTTTAAGATCTTACGCATATTATACCATACCAAAAAAAAAAAAACAAGTGGGCCTTCCCTTCTTTCAATCAAAATGCCTGCAATATGCTACAATAAAACAAGCGAGGTAACTATGTCCGAGCGAATTAGTTTATTTATCATTACCAAAAATGAAGAAAATAAAATCGGCGCCTGTATCGCCAGTGCCAAAGAACTGGTGAGCGAAGTTATCGTCGT
>JAGCKY010000077.1 GCA_017647245.1 Elusimicrobiaceae bacterium | reverse complement strand
TTTATATTTCGCTGGACGATGAACTTATGCGTCTGTTTGCCAATACGGTCAAAATCAGCTCCATTTTAAGTACGCTGGGTATGAAGGAAGGCGAAGCGATTGAATCGCGTCTGATGAGCCGCCAAATTGAAAGTGCGCAACGCATGGTGGAAGGTCATAACTTTGATATCCGCAAACATTTGTTGGATTACGATAAAGTAATGAATCAACAGCGCACCGCCGTGTACGGACTTCGCAATGCCATTTTAGACGGTGAAGATATGACGGACACCGTGCTCAAAATGATTAGCGAAGTGGTGGAAGAAATCGTGGAAACACACTATGTGCCGCGGGTTGCCGTGAAATCTAATTTTGAGGCGCTTAATGTCACGCTACGTTCGTTATTCCCGTATGCGTTTGAGTATAACAAAGAAAACACACGCGACAAAACGACCGAACAATTAGTAGACGAAATCTTACAAATCGTGGAAAAATTATATCACGAGCGTTCCGATTTCTTTATGCAACAAGGTGTTAATTTTGCAGAGTTAGAACGAATGTTGTTATTGCAAATCATTGACAATGCGTGGAAACAGAATTTGTATGAGCTGGACCAATTACAAAACAGCGTCAGTTTGCGCGGTTATGCGCAGAAGGACCCGTTGATTGAGTATCAAAAAGAAGCTTACAAGTTGTACAGCGCCATGATGAATAAGGTGCGCGATTTGATGGTGGGTTATATCTTCCGTTTGCAGTTACCGCCGGTACGCCAAGCCGTGTCAGCCAAACGTCAAGCGGCCGCGCAATCCAAACAAGAAGATAAAAACCAGCAGGACGTTTCTGCCGCGCGCAAGATCGGACGTAACGACCCTTGCCCGTGCGGAAGCGGTAAAAAATATAAAAAATGTTGCGGAGCAAAAAATGAATAAATTATACGGACTGTTGTTGTTAATTTGCGCAGGCGGTGCAATGTTTTTAACGATTTTATTCTTTGCACAGCCGGCCCCGATAGAAGTTAAAATGGTACGGCTTGACGAGGAAATGGTAAAAGAAAACGAAGCCAAAATGAAAGAAGAAGAAAAACGTCAACAAGCCGCCCACGCCGCCCAAGCGCGTGCCGATTTGGAAAAGCGTTTATATCGTTGCAAAAGCAATGAAGAGTGTATCATTGTAGACAAAGATCCGTGCGGTTGTGCCCGTGGCCCGCAAGGCGTTACGGCGATTAATTCCGATTTGTCTTTGGAATATTCCAAGCTGATGGAAAAGAAATTCGCCAAGATAGAAGTATGCCCGGACGTCGCTTCTAAAGAAAAGGAATGTTCGCCCAAAGCCCGACCCGTGTGCGAGGCCAATCGTTGTAAAATTGCCTACTAAGGGGACGTATGTCTTTTTTTCGCGGCGCACTTTGCACAGAAAAACAACCTTTGGCAAGCACTTCGCCTGCCAGGTTGTTTTTTTTGCGGGTAGTGCGTGTGTGCGGCTGGGGAATATGGTTGCTTTTATGTGCCGCCGCTACCGTTTGTCTGTTTAAATTTTCTTATCCGTCTTCTTCCTTTTATTTGTTGGCGTGGTTGGCGTTGGCGCCGTTTGTGATGGGGCTGCTGTTTTTACGTACCTTTTGGCGCAGTGTTTGGTACAGCTGGTTAACCGGTACGGCTGTTTATGCGGCCTTGTATTATTGGGTATTTGTGACATGTCACGACGGCGGCGGTTTAGGTGTAGGACTATCCGTCGCGGCGTGGCTTGGATTGAGCGCTTTGATGGCGGTGCAGTTTGCTATTTTTGGCGGCAGTTGTTATTACCTTAAAAATTTACAAGGTTTTTTCCCGCTGGTAGCCGCATGCGGTTGGGCGGCGCTGGACTGGGGCCATGAAATAATTGCCACCTATTTATTAGGTTTTCCGTGGTTTTCGTCGGCTTATTCACAATGGAATTTTCCGTCGGTATTGCAAATAGCTTCGTGGGGCGGAGCGGTGAGCTTGAGCTTTGCCATAGCGTTTGTAGGCATTAGTGTGGGATATGGTTTATTGATTCCGCATTTAAGACGAGGTGTAGGACATTTTATATGTGCCGCGGCTGTGTTTTTAGGCATTTTTTATTACGGAAATTCTTATTTAAAACATCCGCAAAAACCCAGTTTGTTGCGTTTAAGTGCCGCTGTTATGCAACCCAACATTGACCAATATAAAAAATGGGACCTGGCCTTTGAAGCGGAAATCAAAGATACGTTAGATTTACTTGCCAAGCAAGTGGCAGATAAACAACCGATGTTGCTGGTCTGGCCGGAAAGCGTAACGCCGGGCAGTGTGCAGGAAGAACCGTACCGCGCTTGGCTGGAAGAAATTGCACAGCAGACGGGGGCATGGCAGATTTTGGGCTCTAATCGCGAAGACGGCGCGCGGCAATATGTTAGCGCTTTTGTTATTTCCCCGCAAGGCAACGCGGCGGGTGTGTACGATAAAACGCATCTGGTGCCGTTTGGCGAATATATTCCGCTGGAAAAACAAGTACGTTCCGTGTTTAAGAACATAGCGGTGTTGGGCGAATTGGGTTCTTTTTCGGCGGGCGCGTGGGAGCAAGAGCTTTTGCATTTGGACCAGATTGCGCTGGGCAGTACCATTTGTTATGAGTCGGTTTTTTCTCATTTGTGGAAAGAACAGGCGCGTGCGGGGGCGCGGTTTTTTGTTAATTTAACAAATGATGCATGGTTTTTTGATACGGCCGCCCCGCATCAACATTTAGCGGCCGCGGTACTGCGCGCGGTGGAGAGCCGTCGCACGGTATTGCGCGCCGCCAATACGGGTATTTCGGCGGTGATTGCGCCTACCGGGGAAATTTTGGCACGCGCCGAACTGAACACACGCGCAGTATTACTGACAGATGTTCCTCTGCCGTTGGGAACGGAATTAAGTTTTTACAACCAATGGCCCAATTGGTTTGCGTGGTTGTGTGTGGTGGTATATTTGACGACGTTGCTATCGGCATTAATTTTTTCGTACGAGTAATTTATGATTGAATTTAAAGATATTGAAAACGCATTGGTTTCTCTGACCGAACGCATAAGCAAAATTGCGAGCATGGAAAACATTCCTGCCAAGCAAAAAGAGTTGTCTGCGCAAGAAGCGCTGGCGGCAGATCCGGCTTTTTGGAACGATACCAACAAAGCCAAAGCGGTCACACAAAAAATAGACGGGCTCAAAACCGCGCTGGATACCTATTTTTCACTCAAAAAACAATTGGAAGATGCACAGACTTTATATGATTTGGCGCGCGAAATGCAAGACGAAAGCGAACTCCCTGCGTTGGACAGCGCCGTCAAAGAATTAGAAAAACAAGTAGAGAAAAAAGAATTTGAAATCACGTTGTCCGACCCGCATGATAAACTACGCGCGATGTTAACTATTCACGCCGGTGCGGGCGGTACAGAGTCGTGTGATTGGGCGCAAATGTTACTACGTATGTACACGCGTTGGGCCGAACAACATGGTATGAAAGTATCTGTGTTGGATAGTTTACCCGGCGAAGAAGCGGGGATTAAAAATGCGTCGCTGATGATTGAAGGTCCGTATGCCTACGGATATCTCAAAGGGGAAAATGGCGTGCACCGCTTGGTGCGTGTGTCTCCTTTTGATGCCAATGCGCGGCGGCATACTTCGTTTGCGTCGGTAGATGTATTGCCGGATATTGACGAGGAAATCCATATTGATATTCCTGAAAGCGATATTGAGCTGGAAACGTCGCGCGCGGGCGGCCACGGCGGACAGAACGTCAATAAAGTAGAAAGCGCGGTGCGTTTATTGCACAAACCCACGGGCATTGTGGTTTCTTGCCGCATTGAGCGCAGCCAATTACAAAACCGCCAAACCGCGATGAAAATGTTAAAGGCGCGTCTGTACGAAATGGAATTGGATAAAAAACGCGCCGAGGCCGAAAAACGCTACGGTCAAAAGGGTGAAATCGCGTGGGGGCATCAAATCCGCTCGTATGTATTTATGCCCTATCAGCTGGTAAAAGATTTGCGCAGTAATTACGAAAGTTCGCAAATTACCGCCGTAATGGACGGCGATTTGGACCCGTTTATTTTGGCCTACTTAAATTACGAAGCCGAACACAAAAAAGCATGAAACGCGGCTTATAT
>JAGCKY010000076.1 GCA_017647245.1 Elusimicrobiaceae bacterium | reverse complement strand
TGGAGCGGGTCTTTAAGCCGCGAGCCGGTTGGTTCCACGGAGAGCGCGGGATGTTGCCACCCTTACCATGACCGCGGCCACCACCCATCGGGTGATCTACTGCGTTCATAGCGCTACCGCGTACCGTCGGTTTAACACCGATATGGCGTTTGCGGCCGGCATTACCGAAGACCACGTTGGCGTGGTCCACATTGCCCACCTGACCGATAGTAGCGCAGCAAGCGCTGGGTACCAGGCGGATTTCGCCAGACGGCATTTTGATGTGGGCATAGTCCGATTCTTTAGCCATTAACTGGCCTTGAGAACCGGCGCTGCGCGCGAGTTGCGCGCCTTTGCCGACTTTGAGTTCAATGGCGTGGATAAAAGTACCTTCAGGAATGTTTTTAAGTGCAAGGCAGTTACCCACTTTAATATCGGCTTGCGGACCACTCATCAGTACGTCACCTACTTTGACACCGATGGGGTGCAAGATATAGCGTTTATCGCCGTCGGCATATTTTAAAAGACAAATACGAGCACTGCGGTTCGGGTCATATTCAATAGAAACGACCGTAGCCGGCACGCCGTATTTTTCTCTCTTAAAATCAATTTGTCTGTATGCGCGTTTATGACCGCCACCAATATGGCGCACCATAATCATACCGGTATTGTTACGACCGCCGGTTTTGCGCAGACCTTTTGTGAGTCTCTTTTCCGGAGTAGATTTGGTGATGTCGGAAAAATCCGATACCGTAATCGTTCTGCGGGAAGGAGTATAAGGTCTAAATGATTTAATAGGCATAGTTAGTAGTTCTCCTTATTCTACTTTGCCGTGGCTTCTACCACGTCAATTTTATCGCCTTCTTTCAATGTTACAAAGGCCTTTTTGTAATCCGGTCTCTTGCCTTCAAACCGGCCCATGCGGTGCATTTTGCCGCGCACGGAAATGGTGTTAATCTTTACCACCGTAACATTGAAGATTTTTTCTACCGCTGTTTTAATTTCGCCTTTGGAAGCATCTTTGGCCACTACGAAACCGTAACGGTTATTTTCGTCGCGTTCCACTAAACTCTTTTCAGTCAAGAGCGGCTTTTTCAAAATGCTGTAGGTTCTCATATTATTTGGCCTCCTTCACAAACGTTTTAGCCAAGACGTCTACAGCTTCTTTGGTCAAAATGACTTTGCTGCTGTTGAGCACGGCATAAGCGTTGGTGTCTTTCGGCGCCAATTGCGTTAGGCCCGCAATGTTGCGGCTGGCTAAACGGGTCGTGTTGTCTAAATCGGCAAGCACGAGCGGTTTGCGACCGGCGGCTAACACATTGAGCATATCAGCAAACGCTTTGGTTTTGGCTTCTTTGAAAGTTAAATTGTTCAGCACAACAATGTTGCCTTCCGCAAATTTAGCAGACAAAGATTGCGCCACCGCAGCGCGGCGTTTAGCGACGGGAAGATCCTGACGGAAAGAATGCGGGGTCGGCCCAAAAGCCACACCACCGTGGCGGAATTGCGGGGCACGCAAGCTACCCTGACGGGCGCGGCCGGTGCCTTTCTGTTTCCACGGTTTCTTACCGGTGCCGGATACTTCTGCGCGGGTTTTTACATCCGCGGTACCGCTGCGTTGGTTAGCCAAGAAAGCGGTGATGACTTCGTGAAGGAAGGTCGGGTTCGGTTTGACGGCAAACAAGTTGTCCGGCAAGTTAATAGAGCCCTGTTCTTTACCTTTAATATCTAAAACTTTCGTTTCCATGGTCAAAGTCCTTACTTCTTGTTGGCGGCCTTAGAGGCAGAAATCTTCTGCACAATCGGGGCTACCACATGTTTTCTGTTCTTGGAAGTTTCCAAAACGGACACGATGCTGCCTTTGGCACCGGGAACGGAGCCCTTGAGGAACAGCAAGTTATTTTCTTGGTCCACTTTGATAACTTCAATTTTAGCGACGGTATGGGTGGTCGTACCATAATGCCCTGCCATGCGTTGGCCGGAAAGTACTTTACCCAAAGAGCGGCGGGACGCCAAACCACCGGGTGCACGCGCTCTGTCAGATTGACCGTGCGTAGCGGGTTGACCGGCAAAGCCGTGGCGTTTCATACCGCCGGCAAAGCCGTGCCCTTTGATACTACCTTGCACGTCAACATAGTCGCCGGGTTTAAAAATTTTCTCGAGTGAAATGACTTGACCAATTTCAAAACCGTTGACGTCTGCCACGCGATGTTCTTTGAGGTGGCGGACCGGGGTCGTGTTGGCTTTTTTGAAATAGCCGAGTTCGGGCTTATTTAATTTGCTTTCTTTCACTTCGCCAAAACCAATGCAGATGGCATTGTAGCCGTCTTTTTCTTGGGTTCTGACACGCACAACCTTGCAGGGGCCTGCTTTTACCACAGACACACCGTGCAGATTGCCTTTTTCATCAAAGAGCTGGGTCATGCCCACTTTTTCGCCGATTACAAAACGTAACGTAGCCGGAGCTTCTTTGACAGTTTCTGCTTTGGCCGCTTCAGCAACGGGCGTTGCCTCTTGGGCACCAGCAGCATTTTTGTTTTCTTCTGCCATACTTATCTAGTTTCCTTTATTAGTTGCTTTTAATAGCCACATCTACACCCGCGGGCAAATCCAATTTCATGAGTTCGTCCACAGTTTTAGAAGTGGGGCTTTTTAGATCAATCAACCGTTTGTGAATGCGCATTTCAAATTGCTCACGGGATTTCTTATCGGTATGCGGAGAGCGAAGTACAGTGTACTTTTTAATGCGTACCGGAAGAAGCACCGGGCCGGCGACAATTGCGCCTGTTTTCTGCGCGGTTTCTACGATGCGAGACACGCTGGTATCCAACATGCGGTGATCGTAAGAGCGCAGTTTGATGCGGATTCTTTCTTGGCTGAGAATTTTTGCTTTCTTTTCAGTTTTTTCTGCCATTTTAGTATCCTTAAGGTTCTTTCTTTTTAAAAAATTTATCGGCAGAAAATCCCACACTGCGCTCATCATTCTCTGACGGGCCAGTTTGGAATTTTTTGCCTTTATCCTACTTCAGTACTTTTACATTGTACCAAATTAGGGGCTGGTTTGGCTAGGTTTTTTAATGCGTTCACCGTTGCATATAAAACCCAACCTAAATTCGCTTAGTTATATTGTATAATAATTGAGTTCAATTGTAAAGATTTTTATTTTCATTTTTTAGGAAACATTTTATGAACAACAATTACGGACTTGCCATTGTAAAAGATTATCCCATTAAAGGGGTCAATTTTATTGACATTAACGGGTTGCTGGCCACGCCCAAGTATTTTACCGCAGTCATTGAAAAATTTTGCGAAACAATTAAAAATAATTTACCCGCAGATATGCTCGGTAAGGCCGCGATTGTTTCGCCCGAATCGCGTGGGTTTGTGTTTGGCGCACCTGTGGCCGCTAAATTAGGTTTGCCGCTACTTCTCATCCGCAAGAACGGCAAAATTCCCAATCACCCGTACATTTTCCGCATTACCAACGAATATTCCACTTATGATATGGAAATGGACAGCGACCTGTTAGCCGCGCATGACCACTTTGTTTACATTGACGATATTTTGGCGACCGGGCAGACCTTGGGCTCGGTGCGCAAAGCCGTTGCCAAAAAAGACAAGAAAATTGAGCTGGCGGTGCACCTAACCGCGGTGGCAGATTTGAAATCTCTGCGCGATGAAAATGCCGACTTGAACGGTTTGCCCACAAAGGAAATTATTTGATTTTCTACCCACACAAACCCCCCGCTTAAACGAGCGGGGGTTTGTTATGAAAAATTTTTTAAAAAAAGCTTGACTTGTTTTTTTTTTTTGGTATACTTTTTTTGGAGCTGGATTTGCTGGGTACTAATTTTTGCTTCTGGCCCCTTGCATAATAAATGCAAGGTTTTAGAATTTTTTGAAAGGAGAATACCACCATGAAAAAAATACAAAAAATCCGTCATTGCGGGCATGGACCCGCAATCCAGGCCGTTCATAAGGAAAAAACCTTAATAAACAGACTGGATCCCGGATCCACGTCCGGGATGACGACAACTGCACGCGCTTTCACACTCATTGAATTATTGGTAGTCGTCTTAATTATCGGTATACTGGCGGCCATTGCCCTGCCGCAATACCAATTAGCTGTCATGAAAAGCCGTTATGCCGGTTTAAAAAACTTAACAAATAGCATTGCCCAGGCGCAAGAAGTGTATTATATGGCCAATGGGGTTTATGCAAATAAGTTTGAAGATTTAGATATTGATTTACCCGGTGGGAAATTAGATACAAGCACTCAGGGCAGATATTATTATGATTGGGGTTCTTGTTGGTTGCATGTTTCCGGGAAATCAGTTCGTTGCGAATTAGATTCAATAGCTTATGCACGCACGTATCTCTATTCAGATACACCTAATCAAATCAAATGTTTCGCATACAACGGTAATTTAAAAAGTTTAGAAGCAAAAATTTGTCTTCAAGAGACAAATGATTCTCATCCCGAACCCTATCCCTCAGAAATACGCTATACATACAAATAAGCACAAACTGCGAAGTTCTGATGAGATAACATGTACCCTTCCGCGTACGCAAAGCCACTCTTTTTGCCATGCCGTTGTCAATGTAGGTCAGGCATTGCGCAATACCTTTCCCGCGCCGTACCCGCGGGATTGTCGTGCAGCAAAGCGCGGTATTGTAGATGATTATATGATTTTTCAAAACCGTCTTTAGTTGGCGGGATTTAGTTGCCCGCTAGGCGTGGCAGCGCCACGTCAAGGGCAAGAGACCGCCAAATAAACAGGTTTTGGAAAATTGTTTATCCAAAAAAGCAATACCCCAAGGGTACTACAAGATCCTGAATTACAACTTTTTCAGGATGACACCCTTGGGGTATTGCGTAAAACGTCAGTTGCGTCAGCCGTCAGCTTATGCAGCCTTCGCGGCAGTTCTCTTTTCCACAATGGCTTTAGCTACATTGCCCGGTACTTCGGCATAGTGGCTCGGCTCCATTGTAAAAGAGGCGCGACCTTGAGACAGAGAGCGTACGTTCGTGGCATAGCCGAACATTTCGGCCAGCGGTACTTCCGCTTTTACGTAGCGGACGTTTCCGCGCACACCCATTTCTCCGATTTGACCGCGGCGAGAGCTCAAGTCCCCGATGATGTCACCCAAGTTGGCTTCCGGAGCGACGACTTCTACTTTCATAATCGGCTCCAAGATAATCGGGTTGGCTTTTTTCGCACCGTCTTTAAGTGCCATAGAGGCGGCAATCTTAAAGGCCATTTCGGAGGAGTCTACCTCGTGGAAGGACCCGTCGTACACCGCTACTTTAATATCCACTAACGGATAACCGGCCAAAGCACCGCTGTCCAGCGCTTCGCGGCAACCCTTTTCAATAGCCGGGATATATTCTTTCGGAATGCGGCCTTGGGTGATTTCGTTGACGAATTCAAACCCTTTGCCTTTTTCCTGCGGTTCAAGTCTCAAGAGTACGTGACCATATTGACCACGTCCACCGGACTGACGTACGAACTTGGTTTCCTGCTGTACGGTTTTGGTAATCGTTTCGCGATAAGCTACCTGCGGAGCACCCACGTTGGCTTGTACGTTGAACTCGCGTTTCATGCGGTCCACGATGATGTCTAGGTGCAATTCGCCCATACCGGAAATAACGGTTTGACCCGTTTCTTCGTCGGTACGGACGCGGAAGGTCTGGTCTTCTTCCGCCAAGCGTCCTAAAGCGATGCCCATTTTTTCTTCGTCTTCTTTAGATTTCGGCTCTACCGCCACGGAGATAACCGGTTCCGGGAACGTGATGCTTTCCAAGATGATAGGAGCATCGGGCGAGCAGATAGTTTGACCGACTTGCGAGTTTTTAATAGCCACAGTCGCGGCGATTTCGCCGGCGCCGAGTTCTTTTACTTCTTCGCGTTTATCGGCCATCATACGCATCATACGGCCTACACGTTCGGTCGCGCGTTTGGCAGGGAACAAAATGGTATCGCCTGCTTTGAGCACGCCGGAATAGATGCGGAAATAGCTGAGTTTACCGACGAACGGATCGGTCTGTACTTTGAAGATGAGTCCGCAGAACGGCTCTTTGTTAGAGGCCTTACGTTCCACTTCGCTGCCGTCGTCCGGGTTGGTTCCTTTTACAGGCGGGATATCTTCAGGAGAGGGAAGATAGAGGTTGACGCAGTCCAACAGGGGCTGCACGCCTTTGTTTTTATAAGAGGAACCGCACACCACCGGGAAGAATTTACCCGTCAGCGTGCCGGCACGAATAGCTTTATTGATTTCATCTTCGGTAAAGTTGGTTTCGCCACCTAAATAGCGCTCCATGATAGACTCGTCAAAATCGGCAAGTTTTTCAATCATTTCGTTGCGGTATTTTTCGGCGGTTTCTTTGAGGTCGGCCGGGATATCTACATAGTTAAATGTAGCACCGTTATGGTCGCCGTCCCAAATAATACCTTTCATCTTAACCAAATCCACCACACCGACGAATTTATCTTCGGCACCGATAGGGATTTGAATCGGGCAGGCATTACCGCCCAATTTTTCTTTAATGGAGTTGGCAGAGCGGAAGAAATCTGCGCCCGTGCGGTCCATTTTATTGATGTAAGCAATACGCGGCACATGGTATTTATCAGACTGACGCCACACCGTTTCGGATTGCGGCTCTACACCCTGCACACCGTCAAAACAGCAGATCGCACCGTCCAGCACGCGCAAAGAGCGCTCTACTTCGGCGGTGAAGTCCACGTGTCCCGGAGTGTCAATGATGTTTAACTGGCAGTCTTTCCACACGCAGTAAATAGCGGCAGAGGTAATGGTAATACCTCTTTCGCGTTC
>JAGCKY010000075.1 GCA_017647245.1 Elusimicrobiaceae bacterium | reverse complement strand
ATGATATTTCTTTCAGAGTATTTATCATACCCGATTTTTTAAGAGGGAAATCGGTTATTAAAAATGCCCTGAATATTCCGGGAAAATGCGGTGTTTCCGGCAAACTGATCATGCGGGATATGACCCCGCTGGAAGGGGAAGACCCTTGCATGTTCTGCCTAAACGACAGTACCCTCTATACAGACGAAGAATCTAACCGCCATGTAGAATACCCGCGCAAGCGGTTTCCTAAAAAATCTTCTTTTGAATTATAGTGATTGAACCACTGAGAAACTCTGCCTCTTTTAGTATCAGTAGCGGTAAAATTTGATGTTGGGCGTCGGCCGATAAAAGCGACCAAGCCGAACAAATTTGTAAAAGTATGGGAAGTTTTGACAGCGAGTCCAGCGCCGTTAATGGCGGGGGGCGCTATTATACCCTTAAATAATTAGCCGAAGGTTTGTTTGTATTTGGTTGGCGGGGGTGCGGCAGGGCTCAAAAATTGGTATCATATATTTATATTGTATTTTGGAGAAACCAAAACATGGCAAAAAACGACCTGACAACCAGAAACCTGATGTTAGACAGTTTGAAGCAGTATGCTAAAAACCGGATTTCTTTTAATCTGATCCGGGAGCATGACGCCAAAAACGAAATCCCTTTGGATATTTTGAAAGAGATGTACGACCACAATGTATTGGGCGTACATCTGTTGTTAATTCCCGAAGAATACGGCGGCCTCGGCGGGCAAACCACCGAAATCTACCGCGTATGCGAACAATTGGCCCGCATTGACCTCGGTATTGCCACGGGTGTATTTGCTACCTTCCTGGGTAGCGACCCTATCAATGTAGGCGGTACCCCGGAACAAAAAGCCAAATGGTTCCAAAAAATTGCTCACGAAAATAAACTGGTCGCTTACGGTGCCACGGAAGCCGATGCCGGTTCCGACTTGGTTTCCTTGCGTACCCGTGCCGAACATGTCATCAAAGACGGCAAAGTGGTGGGCTACAAAATTACCGGAAGCAAAATGTGGATTTCTAACGGAGGCGTAGCGGATATCTATACGGTATTGGCTTTGGCTCCGGGCGGCCCGAGTTGGTTTATCGTGGAGAAAGGTACCCCCGGTTTTACTCAGGATGCCCACGAAGATAAACACGGCATCCGTCTGTCTAATACCGCGGGGCTTGCGTTTGATGAAGTGTATGTTCCGGCGGAAAATCTAATCGGATTAGAAGAAGGAAAAGGATTTTTACAAGCACAAGCGGTGTTTGGTTATACGCGTTTAATGGTAGCCGCGTTTGGTTTGGGCGGCGGCGAAGAAGCGGTGGAAACCGCTTTGCACTATGCCCAACAGCGTATACAAGCCGGCGGGCCGCTGTCGCACAAGCAGGGCTTTATGCTAAAGCTCATCACGCCGCATTATGTGCGCTTTGAAGCGGCGCGCGCGTATATTGACTGGGTAGCCAAACAGTTGGAAGTGAATAATCACGGACTGGCTACCGAAGGCGCAATTGCCAAACTTTACGCCACCGAGTCAGGCAATAAAGCCGCCGAAGATGCCATACAAGCCATGGGCGGTTTCGGCTACACGAAAGAATTTCCGGTGGAAAAAATCAAACGCGATGTCAAAATTACCTGTATTTACGAAGGCACCAGCGAAGTATTGGAAATGACGATTTTCCGCGGACGTTGGCAGGAACACTTAAAAAGCCGCGGACAATACTACATTAAACAAGCCGAAGAATTGGAAGCAATCCACGCACAACACGCTGATGTGGGTGCGGACAGCGCGGCTTTGGGACTACGGGCCTTGGCGCGCATACTGGAAGATTGCCGCGTGCAAAAATTAACCCGCCACCAGTATATTACCTTTATGCTGGGTGATTTAATCAGCGAGGCGGAAATCGCCTCCGTATTTGCCAAACAATGTGCGGCGGGTATCGTTACCGAGGGCTCGCGCTTTGATATAAGCACGCTAAAAACCATGTCGCGCGTGAACGCACGCTTGAGCGCATACAAAATTGCTACCGACGGTATGAAATTGATTTTGGGCGTCGGTGCGGCCCCTGCACAGGAGCTGTTGCAGGCGGTTAACCTTTCCGCCATTAATGAAAAAATGGCCGGACTCATTGACGATGAAGACGCCGTTTCCGCCAAACTGCGCGAGATTTTTAAGGGGTGAGCTATGAACATTATTGTATGTATTAAACAAGTACCCGATACGGCACAAGTACAAATTGACCCGCAAACCGGCAATTTAATCCGCACTGGTGTGCCGAGCATTTTAAATCCGTACGACCATTATGCCTTGGAAAAAGCGCTGGCCATCAAATCACGCACGGGCGCAAAAGTCACGGTGCTTTCTATGGGTCCCCAACAGGCGCTGGCGGTACTGCGCTTGGCGTTGGCATTGGGGGCCGATGAAGGCGTGCTCTTATCCGACAGAGCTTTGGCCGGGGCCGACACATGGGCGACGGCTTATACATTGGCTACGGCCATTAAAAAAATCGGACAGTACGATTTGATTTTATGCGGCCAAATGGCCATTGACGGTGACACCGCGCAAACCGGGCCGGAAATGGCGTATCATTTGGGTATTTCACAGCTGACTTTTTGCGAAAGCGTGGATAGTGACGGTCAACGCTTAATGGCTAAAAAACTTATGGACGGCGGCCACCAAATTATAGAAGCTGACCTGCCTATTTTGGCAACGATGACTATGCCCGCCGATTATACCCCAAAATATCCGTCCTTCCTCGCGGCGCATCAGGCGCAAGATAAACCTATTTCCGTATGGACGGCGGCCGATATCGGCGCGGACCCGCACAAAATAGGGCTGGAAGGCTCGCCGACGCGGGTGGCGCGCATTTTCCCGCCGGCTGGACGAGAAAAAGGCGAAATGATTCGCGGTACGGCAGAAGAAATGGCCGCGAAATTCGTGGAAATTTTGAAAAAGGAGAGTTTTGTCAAATGATACAGGTATCTGAAAAATGTGTCGGTTGCGGAAAATGTGTAAGCACCTGTCCGTTCGGAGCGCTCTCCTTAATTAATAAAAAGGCCACGCCCAACGCCAGTTGTACCATGTGCGGTGCGTGCGTGAGTGCGTGCCCGGTGCAAGCGCTGTCTTTACCCGCGGCAGGCGCAGTACAAAAGGATTTATCGGCCTATAAAGGCGTGTGGGTGTTTGCCGAAGTTACCGACGATGGAAAGAGCCAAAAAATCCGCCCGGTCAGTTTGGAACTTTTGACCAAAGGGCGCGAACTGGCCGACCAATTGGGCCAAGAACTCTGCGCGGTTATTTTGGGGCAGGGGATTGTTAAATTTATGGCGGAGTTATCCTCGTACGGAGCAGACAAAATTTACGCAGTAAACGGCCCGGCCTACCGCGAATACAATACCGCCGCGTATGCTCATGCCATGGGTACGCTCATTAAGAAATACAATCCGGCGGCGGTGCTCTTTCCGTCCACTTTTGTGGGGAGGGATTTGGCGCCGCGCTTGGCCGCGGAACTGTTTACCGGGCTGACGGCCGATTGTACAAATGTGT
>JAGCKY010000074.1 GCA_017647245.1 Elusimicrobiaceae bacterium | reverse complement strand
GGCCACATTACGCGTGTGCCGTGCGTGTTTTGCGGGCTGACGAAGTATTATGATTCGTTCCCGTACAATGCCTTGCCGTCTATGACTGACGGTGGCGGCATGAATAATTTGCTCGGGCAAGTGATTTCGGACGCGGGGCTCAAGCAGTTGCGCTTAGCCGAAACGCAGAAATTTAAACACGTTACCTCTTTCTTTAACGGAAAACAAATTCAGCCGTACCCCGGCGAGGACCGCATTGAAATCAAGGGCCGCTTTGACCCCGCTACATTTGCGGAGCACCCGGAAATGGAAGCGTACCGCGTAGCTGATGAGGCCGTCAAACAAATTGACAGTGAGAAATATGATTTAATGATTATCAATTTTGCCAACGGCGATATGGTCGGGCATACGGGCAATTTGCAATCCGTTATCAAAGCGGTGGAAGTGGTGGACGAGTGCGTGGGCAAAGTAACCGAAACGGCTTTGGCAAAAAATTATGCCGTGATGATTACAGCTGACCATGGAAACGCCGAAGAAATGTGGGACAGCAAAATCAATATGCCCAAAACCGCGCATACCACTAATTTGGTGGATTTTGTGTACATTAATCCTGCCAACGCGCACGCTAAATTAGCCGCGACGGGTAATTTGGGCGATATTGCAGTGACTATTTTGGACGTCATGGGTCTTGAAAAACCCGCCGACATGACGGCAAAAAGTCTGATTGAAAAATAGTTTGTTGTGCTAATGAAAAGATAAACAGGCCCCTTTTATGAGGGGCCTGTTTAATTATTAATTGTAAAAATACATTAAATTAGGTGAGGTGGTATCGCCAGGTGTAGATTTTCCGGTTTCACGTTGGCAAAATTTTGCTTGTTTAGAAGAAGTATCATCCGTATAAAAAGCAACACATATTTGTTTTCCGGGCAAATGATAACTGGAATGAGGACCTACAATTTGAAATTGCACTGTAAAATCAGAAAAATTATATTGGCAATAACTTTGTCCGGAAGATGAACTCCTACAGTTGCCCCAATCATATTTTAATATGTTTTCCGTGCTTGTTGTTTCATTATATCCTTTGGGCATTTGAATATCCAGTTCACTTAAATTGTTGGAATATTTGCCATTGGCTAAATAATAAACTTCCTGGGCGTCTGCCATGCTTTTTACCAGGTTTTTAACAGTAGCAAATCGACTATGAGCAACCGCTCTTTGATATTGCGGCAGGGCAATGGCGGCTAGGATACCGATGATGAGTACTACTACTAATAGTTCAATAAGTGTAAATGCTTTCGTAGTATGTCGTCCTGAAAAGTTTTTGTTCAGGACCTTGTTGTTTTTTACATAAGGATGAGATCCTGAGCAAAGACACCTCAGGATGACACTTGTTTTATTTGTTTTGTTTTTCATTGAAATATCCTTAAATGGGGTATACTACATTTTGTTTTTTTTTTTTGGTTTGTCAAGCGTTTTTTAAAAAAGAGAGCCGATTCCGTCGTGTTTTGGTATAATAATTTTATGGAACAATATCTTAAAGTAAAAGTGCACGCGGATGAAAAGAAAGAGAAAATCGTGCAAAAGTCCGCTGACACTTTTGAAATCTGGGTCAAAGCACCCGCGGAAAGAGGACAAGCCAATGCCGCCGTTCGCAGCGCGCTGGCCGCACATTTGGGCCTGCCCGAAAATAAACTTTCCTTAATAAAGGGCGCTACCTCTCCTGCCAAAATTTTCTTAAAGCGTGATTAATTTACACACCGCGCGCAAAAATTTGTTATAATATCTACAAGGCAAGAATCGCCCGGGCCTCAGGTGCAACAGAGCCCAATAGAGATTCATCAAAACTACGCAAGACGGTAGTGACGTCTTGTGGGGTTTTTTGTCTTAAAAATTAAATAAGAAGAAACGAAAAAATTATGAGAACCTACGAAACAGTAACCATTGTCAAACCGCAGCTTTCCGATACGGAAGTGGCGGCTTTCGTGACCGCTGCCAAAGAGTTGGTCACCAAACATGGTGGCGAAGTCACCAGCGAAGAAAAATTGGGCAGAAGAAAATTCACCCACGATATCAATCACGTGCGCGACGGCTTCTACCTCTATTTGAAATTTAAAGCCCAGCCGGAATTTGTAAAGGTATGGGAAGAAACCATGAAACTGGACGAAAAAGTCCTGCGCTCCATGGTCATGTTGGCTAATGAAGTAAAAGCCAAACCGGCTCCGGTGGCTAAATAAGGCGGCATTATGGCAGGCCAAATCAGACTTCCGGAACAAAACCAAGTACTCGTAGCGGGCCGCTTAACGCGTGACCCCAACGTGGCGTTTACGCAAAAGGGCCAAGCTGTTTGCCGTTTTGACGTAGCCGTCAACCGCCGCTACTTGGATCAAGCGTCTAATGAATGGAAAGACGATACGGTGTTCGTGCCCGTAGTGGTATGGGGCTCGGCCGCCGAACGCGCCAAAGACCGCTTGAAAAAAGGAACCCCGGTATATGTAGACGGCCGTTTGACGACCAGCGAATATACCGATAAGAACACAGGCCAAGTGCGCCGTTCCTTGCAGATTACCTGCCGCCGGTTGCAAATTTTAGAGAGCAACGCGTCCGCCGGTGCGGATTATTCCGCCCAGCCGGCTGCCAAAGAAGATATACCTTCCGTAGACGTGGACCAACCTGTTATGGAAGATGATGTACCATTTTAAATTTAAACAAATAAGAGGGAAGTAAAATGTCTGAAGAAATAAACACTGTAGAAACAACCGCTGCCGCACCTGCCGTGCCGGCCGCCAAAACCGAAAGACCGGTGCGTCCGTTCGGTAAAAAGCGCTTTGAAAGCCGCCGCAAAGTTTGCAAAATCTGCGCGGAAAAAATAGATACGATTGATTACAAAAATATCCAATTTGTAAAATCTTTCACTATGGACAGCGGCAAAATTTTGTCGCGCCGCATTACCGGCACTTGCGCCAAGCACCAACGCCAAATTACCAAAGCCATCAAACGCGACCGCAATTTGGCTATCTTGCCGTATTCGTTGCCTAAAAAATAATAAGGAGTTTACCCATGAAAGTTATTTTAAGAGACAACGTTAAAAATTTAGGCATGGCCGGCGATATTGTAGAAGTCAAAAACGGCTACGCCCGCAATTTCTTATTCCCGCAAAATATGGCGGTAGAAGCCACCGAAGGTGCCATTAAAAATTGGCAATTGGGTGCAGAACGCCGCGCCAAAAAAATTGAAGCCGAGCTCAAAGAAGCCCGTGCTATCGCCGAAAAATTGGAAGGCGTGGTATTGCCTTTCACCAAAACCGTCAATAGCGACGGCGTGGTGTTCGGCTCTGTCAACAAAGCTGACATTTACAAAGCCCTGACCGCATTGGGCCACAAAATCAGCAAAGATAACATTGAGCTCAATATGCCGGTAAAAGCGTTGGGCGAAACGGAAGTGGGCATTTATTTGAAACCGACGGTAACCGCCAAAATCAAAGTCAAAATTGAAGCGTTGACCGAAGTGGAAACCAAAATTCCGGACGCCAAAGCCGAAACGGCCGAAGCGAAATAAGCAATAAACAACCGATTAGGTTCTCAGTTTTATCCCGCGTACTTTTGTATGCGGGATTTTTTGTTGTTTTTCGGTTGGCAAAAATAGGGCTTGACTTGTTTTTTTTTTTTGGTACGATATGGGGGTAGTGCCTCTCCGGCCTCGTCATCCCGCAGGGTTTCTGTGCGGGATATAGGCCGGAGAAAGAACAACATTATACCCCGCACAAAGACACTGCGGGGTGACGAAACAGAGAGGAGAGGGTATGAAAAATCGCGCATGTACGCTAATAGAGCTGTTAGTGGTTGTATTGATTATCGGTATACTGGCGGCCATTGCGTTGCCACAATATCGAAAAGCTGTACAAAAAGACCGCTTTACAGAATTAGTAATAGCCACAAAAGCAATTGTGGATGCCCAAAAAGTTTTCTAT
>JAGCKY010000073.1 GCA_017647245.1 Elusimicrobiaceae bacterium | reverse complement strand
TTGGAGATAAGCGGGATATCAAACGTGGTTAAATGCGTGGCGTCTGCGCCCGAAATGCCGCCCCAAAAAACAAGGATCGTAGCCGGATTGCTGTTTAGAGCCAAATCCTGCGAAAGTTGGTCATACGTACGTTGCACAAACGAGCTGGACACGCAGAACACGGCTTTTGCACCTGTTTTGGCAATGCCCGAGGCAAAGCCCACCGCGTGTTCTTCGGCGATACCCACGTCTATATAATGCTCGCCCATGCGCGTGCGGAACGCTTTATCAAAGCCAAACACACCGGGCGTAGCCGCCGATATAGCTACAATCGGCATACCTTCTTTTACTTTTTGTTCCAAATAATCCTTGGTGAGAGAGTTGTAATTCTCGCCCATGGGTTTTGGTTTATCGTTTAGGTGCGCAATCGTGCCCGGCATAATCCAGTGGAAGGGTTCTTTATTTACTTCGGCAGGCGTGAATCCTTTGCCTTTTTTAGTATGGATATGCACGACAACCGGATGGTTGGTATCTTTTACTTTTTTGAAGAGTTCAATGAGTTTTTGGATATTATTTCCTTCGTCTAAATACAAATACTCAAAGCCCATGGCCTTAAAGAAATTATTTTTTACGTTACCGTTATTTTCACGCAGTTCGGTCAGCAGATTGCAGATGCCGCCTTGGTTTTCGGCAATGGACATATCGTTATCATTTACCAAAATAATGAGGTTACTGCCCAAAACGGCGGCGTTGTTGAGCCCTTCCAAAGCCTCGCCACCTGTAAGCGACCCATCTCCGATAATCGCAATTACGTTGCCTTTTTGGCCGAGCAAATCCCGGCCCTTGGCAAGCCCTAAAGCTAGGCTGACGGACGTGGAGGTATGACCGACCTTAAACCAGTCATGCGCGCTTTCTTCCGGGGCGGTATAACCCGTGTAGGTTGTGTAGCAAGTGGGATCCGTAAAACCGGCTTTGCGCCCGGTAATTATTTTATGTGCGTAGCATTGGTGCGACACATCAAACACCAGTTTATCCACGGGAGAATTAAACACATAGTGCAGAGCAATCGTGGCCTCAATAATTCCCAAATTGGAGCCAAAGTGCCCGCCGGTAGCGTCCACTTTTTTGATAATTAACGCACGCATTTCATCTGCTAAAAGGTTTAATTGTTCGGTATTTAACTTCTTTATATCTTCGGCTGAATTCACGTCTTTTAAAATACTTGTTTGTGTGATAGTCATAGAACTCTCCTATATACTATTGTACCAGTTGAAGTTGACTCCAAGTCAATACTTTTTATACAAAGAAACGTTTTCACGCGCCTCTTATATGACGGGAAGGATACACTTATCTGTTTAAAACAGGTTCCTCTTCTGATAAACATACAAATTCTTCTCTTACGGTCATGGAAAACGGTGAGCATTGGTTTCACACGGCCGAACAAATGACTTTTTTAGATAATTGGCTTAGGCAATATCTGTAAATTCGCCCCAAGAACATATCAATTGTGGCTCTATCCCCTCCTCGCAGGTAAGTTTAGTACAATAAGGAAACGCATTATGGATGAGGTGCTTATGGCAAAATTTATCAAATCCTATGCTTTAGAAATTTATACCGTAATCTCCATGTTGGCTTTGGTTATCTCGGGCATTATCGGGGATTTGTCCGTTATACAGAAATTCGTGTTACTATTTATATTTCTCTTTGTCATGCATGAATGGAAGAAATGCACTATCCCGGCGGATTTGCGGATTTAATTGCGAAGATGTTAGGGTTTGAACTGACCGCCGATATTAAGAAAGCCAGCCGTATCCCCACGAGTATTTTGCTATTAACTTTCACGCTCACGCCGCTTATTTTGCATAAATACCCTTTGGCGATCCTACCTCTGGCGTTTCTGGGATTATTTGAAGGAGTGGTGCATATACTGGCTATTAGACTTTTTAAATGCCCCAAGTTCTATTCACCGGGGTTTGTAACGGCGGAAATACAAGCCGTCGTTAGTATTGTTTTATTTAGTTATCTCATAAAACACCACTTAGTAACTTGTACGGATTTGATTATTGGACTAGTTATTATGGTCGCATGCTTTGTGACTATGCAAAAAAAGCTTACCCTGATGATAGGTGTTAAGTATTCCGATATTCCAAAAATGATTAAAAAGCAATGGAATAAATAACCGCCCTTACCGTTAAGCAAGGGCGGTAAAAGTCTAATTTAGAGTTCTATTTATAACTTCATTACTTTTTTCTGTTCCAAGTTCTCATACCCTTCGGGGCAATGGGTAGAACAATAGACCGTGGGGTTATTTTTACAGAACTCACGCACACGGGACAACGTTTCGCGGGCTTTTTCTTTATCTTCAAATACAACGGAAAGTTCGTTTTCTTTTAAAGCCGCATCACAATAGGTCACATCCCCGTGGAACATGTAATACGTGCCGTTATCTTCCAAAATGCCCACCGTATTGCCTTTTGTATGCCCTTCCGCTTGTACCAATACCAAATGCTCCGTAATGCGTTGACTGTGTGGAAAGTTTTTGTAAGGCCCGTCCATAAATTCCACACGCACCACGTTATCTCCGGTCAGTTTCATGGCGTCGGCTTCTTTGGCGGCTATGTAGATTTTGGCATTGGGGAACATTCGTAGTTCGCCCGTATGGTCGGGGTGTTTGTGCGTAACAAAAATTTTAGTAACGTCTTCCGGTTTGTACCCAGTTTTCTCAAACGCTTCCTTAAATGTGGCGACTTTATCACCCATCCACAAAGCGGCATCTTCTTTTTTGGGGATGTCCGCTGTTTCGTTAGGAAGTCCGGTATCCGATAAAATAACTTCTTTGCCGTCATCAATTAAAAAGTTTTGCAAGCTGGACGGATAAGTGATGTTAGGATCGCAAGCGGCTTTATCGCGCGTACCGCCAAAAGCAAAGGCCTGTGTCATATATCCGCCGTCATAGAATTTCAAGGGGATAATTTTCATATTGGCTCCTTTTGTGAAATAATTTCTTAAAAGTATTGTACTACATTATATCCGCACATACATAAAAACCGCAAGAAAAGACCCCGCGCAAGAGCGGGGTTTTTTTGAATATATTTTTACTGGCTACATAAGAATGAAAAGCTAGTTCTTACCGGTGGTTTTTAACACTTTTAAATCTGCGCAGAATTCAATAATGAGTACGATCTGCCAAAACAGGAATATAATCGTCACCACGTCATCACACATGCGATTTTTAACAAGACCGATAAGGGCAAAAATATAGCATTGCTCCGTGGTCACAAAAAGCATTGCTGTTTCCCACGCAAACATAGAAAATCTTTTATCCATAATCGGAATCAAATGGTTGTTTTCGTCATACACAATACGATGAATACGCTTTGTTTTGTATGAAAAATATTTCACTATAAATACAAAAATACAAATAAATATCTGCAATAGAACATTCACCCAAATCCATTCTTTCTCACAAATACTATTTGGCACACCGGAAAAATCATAATCATATTGAATCATATTCGGAATAGAATCCCAATATATGGAGTAGATTACTATTTCTATGATAAGAACAAAGAAAGTTAAAATACTGGACACGTCCGTTCTAAATCGAATTCCTTTTGACGTATTGCCGGATATAATCAATTTTAGAAATTGTATCAATGATGACATATTTGCTCCTGTTCAGTAAGGTGTACCCATATATTATTTTAGAAAAAATTAAAGAACAAGGACATACTTATAGTAATAATCTCTCCGAAATAGCATTCAGATGAAAATAATCCCCGGACTTACGTCCGGGGATTTTCATATCTGTTTCCATCAGAAACGGAGTGTTTATGCTCTATAAGTAGAAACGAAGGGTAACCGCACCGCCGAACCCGCTACGGTCAGACAAGAGGATACCGCTTTTTTTCACTTTGGCGTCAAAATTATAGCGAGCTTCTAAACCGAGCGCAAAGAGTTGGCTGAAACGATATTCACCCCCCACCACGATGTGCGGGATTATTTTGCTCTTTGTTTTTATGTTTTTGTTATAACCTTTGTATTGCATTTCCGTATACATAATGGTCGCACCTGCGCCGCCGAACCATGCGAAAGCTTTCACGCCGTTATCGCGTTTATAATAAATGGTAAGCGGTATGGCGTAGGTCGTTTCGGTACATTCTTGGTATAAAGTGGTTTGGCTTTCGGTTTTGTTTTCAACAAAGTAATCAAAATCAACTTTTGCACCGATTTTATGTACTTCATTGGATAAGGACCATTCGTAGAATGTTTCAGCAGCAAAAAAAGCACCGCTGGTTTCTAATTTTGTGTCACTGCTGGGGAAGCCACTGAAGTAGTTGTGGAGATCTTTTAAATCAGATGGCCGATTCTCACCGACTCCTAATTTATAACCATATCCCCAATTATCTGCAAAAGCGGCAGGAGCAAAGCATAATACAGCAAACATCAGTACTACTATTTTTTTCATTCTGTTGTCTCCTCGAGTTAAAGTAACTTCTAAACAAATTATATAATAAAACTCAAAACCAGAGAAAATAATTTGTAATTTTTCTATCGGTTGTGTACAAATTTTATCAGTTGCGCTACTGTGTCCGTTGTTTCTTCTGCGGAGATATTTTGCGTATCTTTTCCCAAACGTTTCTTCTTAAAAAACGGTTTGTTTGGCCCAACAATTACTTCTCTTTTTTCATAGTTATCAAAAAGTATGTAGTAATTATGCCGGTTAGCACAAGCCCCGCAGGCCACGCTAGTATCGCCGGCAAGTGTAAGCACTCCGGTGCTATTAAAAAGTAAGTTCCGCTGACCGCCGTCATAAAAACAGCCGGCACAAGCGCCAGAAAATAGTTCCGTTTTTTCCGGTATAAATAAACCGTTGCGGTCCATAATACAATCATCGCCAATGTTTGGTTAGACCAACTGAAATAACGCCAAATGACATCATAGGGCAGTTGGCTGATGATGACGCCCGCCAGTAGCAAAGGGATACTCAGCCGCAAGCGTTTCAGAAAGGGTTTCTGGTCTATTTTGAACCAGTCGGCCAGCACCAACCGCGAAGCACGAAAAGCTGTATCTCCCGATGTAATCGGACAGATAATAACGCCAATCATCACAAACAAAAGTCCGAAAGAAATACCGTTCCACTTCAAAGGGCCGATTGTTTTTAAGCAAATATCATACACCGCGCCTGCCTGCCCGCTATGGGCCAACATATCTTGCAAACCGGTCATCAGTCCGCCTGTTTTTTCATAAACGGCGCAACCGGCCGCCGCCCAAATAAGCGCAATAATTCCCTCCATTATCATCGCGCCGGCAAACACTTGACGGGATTGATATTCACTGGTGATACAGCGCGCCATTAACGGCGATTGCGTGGCATGAAACCCAGATATCGCTCCACAGGCCACCGTCACAAACATAAGTGGCCAAACGGGCAAGTGAGAAGGGTGCAAATTGTGAAAAGTAATCTCAGGGATACGGTATCCCTGCATAAACAGCCCCCCACACACTCCCACCGCCATCAATAGCAAACAAATCCCAAATAATGGATAAAACCGCCCGATAATTTTATCAATAGGAAGAAACGTCGCCAAGAAATAATACAAGAAAATCAGGGTAAGCCAAAAGTACGCATTGGTAAAAATGCTGTCTATTGCCACATGACCTTTGAATAAAAACACCAGCAAATTAGCAGGTCCTACCGCAAACACCGTTCCCACCATAACCAGTAAAATCACGCTGAAAACGCGCATACAGTCTTTGATTCTCGGACCCAAATAAACGCCCGTCACTTCCGCGATAGATTGCCCGTCGTGACGAAGCGATAAGAAACCGCAAGCAAAATCATGCACAGCTCCCGCAAAAATAGTGCCTAACGTAATCCACAAAAATACGCTCGGCCCCCACAACGCGCCGGAAATCGCCCCGAACACCGGTCCCAATCCCGCGATGTTTAACAGTTGTACCAACGCCATTCTCCAAAGAGGCATCGGCACATAATCCACCCCATTGGCTAAGCGCACGGCCGATGTTTTGGCTTTCGTGGGGCCGAAAATATGTTCCACATATTTAGCATATGTGAAATAAGAAAGGATAAGTAGGGCTAAGCAAGTAAAAAAACTAATCATAAATCATCCCTGATTTATTTTACAATTTTTAAGCTGCTGTAATTAAAGTCCTAATCTGCTAAATCCACATCAGGCGTGATTTGAACAACATAACTCGGGAACTTGGCTTGCACTTCCTGGGTTAATGTGCCTATGGCTTCTTGGCGCTCCACATCAAAACTGAGAACCACATCAAACTGCAGTTTTTTCTTGGCGATGTCTGCATAAAAGCCATGCATCTGCAAAGCCCAGTCGTGCGAGAGGACCATTTCCTGTATGGTGTTGCGAATATGCGCGATTTCTTCGTTGCTGGTGTTGTAGGCATACACGCCTACGCCCGTCAGAATAATACCTGTTTTATGAAACACTTCATTTTCTATTTTACGGGTTAATTCGTCCACTTGCGCGACCGTAAGCGTATCGTCCAGTTCTACATGCAAAGAGGCATAATTTTTATTCGGACCGTAATTGTTAATCAGCAAATCATACACCCCATGTACCAGCGGCTCTGCTTGGATGATTTCTTTGATTCGTTTCACGAGTTCCGCCTCGGGGCGCTGGCCTAAAATATCGTGAAGTGTCTCTTGCAGCATGCCGATACCGGCTTTGATAATTACGATAGAAATCGCTACACTCACATACGCTTCCAAAGAGAGATGACACCACAAATGCAACAGCGCACAGGCAAGCACGGAGGCAGACAAAATCGCATCAAAAGACGCATCCGAACCCGACGCAATCAGGGCACCGGAATTGACTTGTTCTCCTTTTGTTTTGACATATTTGCCAAGCACAAGTTTAACGATAATCGCCACTACCAAAATAATCAGCGTCAGCAGAGAATAACTAGCTTCTTCGGGGTGGATAATTTTTTTGACAGATTCTATCAGCGCCGTAATACCCGCGTACAACACAAGCGCAGAAACGAGCATAGAGCTCAAATATTCTATACGCCCATGACCGAGCGGATGTTTTTTATCGGGCTGTTTGCCTGCCAGCTTAGCGCCGATAATCGTAATGACGGAAGAAAGCGCGTCAGATAGGTTATTGACCGCGTCCAAAATAATGGCGATGGAGTTGGACAAAAATCCCACTGTGGCCTTAAAAGCGGCAAGCAGTATGTTGGTCACAATACCGACGATACTGGTCTTTACAATAATTTTTTCTCTGTTGGCGGCTAAAGCGCGCATATCTTGTATTTCTTCCATAGTTTCCTCTAACTTGGTAAATATATCTTAGAAATATTTTACCACTTTGCGCGGATATCTGTTTTAGCAACTGTCCCACTTTTTTCCTACGAGAGCAAAAAGGTAAACTTCTCAAAATGACCTCCCGTTTTGAACACTATAAGTTATATAATGGAATTAGACATATACAAGTGAACTAATAATTATGGAAATAGAAAAAATCAGAGAACTTATGCAAAAAGGGGCCCGCATGGAAATGGGAACTGAGTTATTACAGGCATTTGCCGAATATGCCGAAGAAGCACGTCAAATCACGATGGAAATGAATAACCACTATCATACATTTGCCGAAGTGCGCGAACTTTTTTCCAAATTAACAGCCAGCAAAATAGATGAAAGTTGTATCCTGGTCCCCCCCTTCTATACCGAATTTGGGAAAAATACAAAACTGGGCAAGAACATTTTTATCAACGCTTGTTGCCGTTTCCAAGATAATGGTGGAATTGAAATTGGCGATGGCTCTCTGATTGGACAAGGCGTAACTATTGTTACGCTCAATCACGACTTAAATCCTAAAACCCGCCATGATGCCGCCCCTAAGCCAGTAAAAATCGGCAAAAACGTATGGATAGGAGCCAGTTGTACCATTCTGCCCGGAGTAACTATCGCAGACAATGCGGTTATTGGTGCGGGAAGCATAGTAGTAAAAAGCGTTCCGGAAAATGCAGTGGCCGTAGGCAATCCGGCCCGCGTGATTAAATATATTACAGAAGACAAAATACACTAAACGCGCAATAACCCCTCTTACAATCTTTACACACCTTCCGGCAAGCGGCTGCGCATTTCTTTTCTGCGGTTATAAAATTTACCGTCTGCAAAGAAAGTTCCGTCGCCGTTGGCATGAATGACGCGGCGCTCTTTTTTAAGCGGGTTTTCCCATAATTGTACGCCCTTTAAAATCAGCAAATCATGCTCTTTCACATAATCTACCAGTTTACATTCTACAGCGGCCAGACAATCTGCAATCAGCGGGGCTTTTACTTTGGCAGGTTTTTGTTTTTTAAGACGAAAATGTTTGAATTTATCACATTCAGACGCATGCACCGTACCGATACCTACTACTTGGTCCAGCATATCTACTGCCGGCACGCATAAAGTACATTGTTTGGTGCGCAAAATCGTTTCAAAAGACTCATTCCAGCTGCCGCTGCAAATCACAATGCGCGGCGTAAAATCCGCCACCATCTGCCACGAAATAGTCATCACATTGTCTTTTTTCCCGTCGTGAGTGGTAACCAACAAGACCGCACCAGATTCCAAATACGTAAATGCTTTTTCCAATTTTCCTTTTCGCATATTCCCTCTTTTTTCTACCATTTGCCGAAATGAATTTTTTCCTCAGCAGTATAATGATATTGTTCCACATCCTTGGCTTTGGGATCTGGGTATCCAATGCCAATATAGGCAGTCATAAGATAGTTGGCGGGAACGCCCAATGTATTGCGCACATTGTTTTCTTCCTCTTTATCCATAGGTACACTTAATGAACAGCCCAATCCTTCTGCAGTAGCCGCTAGGAATATATTTTCCATTACACACCAGATACTCGCAAAATCATTTAATTCATATACAGATTGTGCGCGCAAACCATTACTTTTAAATAGCGGGATAATTACATAAGGAGCGTCAAATAACATAGAATATTCACGAGGCATGGCATATTTATACATTTTCTGCTCAATCGTTTTATCCGGCATATTCTGAAAACAAATCTGCTTATCCAGTTTTTCCAAAAATTCTTTGGTAAATCGCAACGCTTTTATTTTTTCTTCGGGAGTACGCAGGACAATGAATTCCCACTCGCGCATGTGGTTATGAGAAGGGGCTTTTAATCCTGCCTGCACAATTCTTTTGATAGCCGCCAAAGATACTTTTTTATTTTGCCAGTCGCGGCAGGTTTTTCTTCTTTTAATTGTTTCATAGAATTCCATATAATATACCTCGCTCTTAGCGACGTTTGATACCGTCGCCGTAAATAGTTTTCCAATCGTTGCGCATGGAAACACAAATCCAACCGTATTTTTCACATCCTTCGCGCATTTTTTCGGCTTTTGATATGTTTCCGTACTCGCGTTGCAAATCATCACATTCCAACATAAAGCCCAATGCCTTATATTTATTGTTGTAAATGGTATAGTTTACCATACTGGCATCACTAAATGTATTACCGAACGCCAACACCGGCTGCGCACCGATTTCACGCTCAATAAGCGATACTTTATTCATCTGTAAATTTTTAACAAGGTTTTTTCCGCCTAAAATCACATCGTCGTCCTTTTCAAAGATATATTCAAGACCGTCCTGATTTCCTTGCCCGCTGGCCACAAGCGTACTATCGGAGCCGAGGATTTGGCGCTTTGGAATATAAGGCATATTTTGTTCAATCAGCGGACGCACGGTCAAACGGTCTGTACCGCTACAAATATAAACCGTAAATTTATTTTTGACTAGATATTCCACCACTTCAAGCATCGGTTTATAGAAAATATCCCCCCGTTTCATCCCTTCAAAACCGGGTTGGTCTTCTTTCATGAATTCGCGCACAAAATCATAAAATTCCTGCACAGTAAGCCCTTGGTACGCTTCGGAAACCATTTTCTCACGATCGTTATTAAGCGGTGGGAAAATGCCTTTTTCGCGCGAGTTCTTGGCCGCCGCCAGTTGCTCCGGTGTCGGTTGATAACCGGCATCATCTAATACGCGGTGCTCAAACAATGCCCAATCAAAATATGTCGGGTCCGTTTCCAGTATGAGCGTACCGTCTAAATCAAACACAGCAATACGATCTTCAGGCGCAATAAAATCGGGTGATTTTTTATCCGTAATCATTTTCATATAACTGACAAGCGCTTGTTTGGCCGGGGCACTATCGTTCCAAAGAGAAAGACTATCTTTTTTAAGTTGATGCGTGCAGCCCGTTGAAACCAAACCCACCAACGTAATAAAAACTACCCACAAGAAAGAATATGTACGGCTTCGTGTCATAAAATAGCTCCTTTAATCCGTAAGTTGCGCTTCCAAATAATCAGCAATTTTTTTATTGACGCCCGGGGTATCTTGTGTGAAATTGTGATCTAACCCATGCAATTTTTCCAGGTGCGCATTAGTATAAATTTCACTAAATTGAACCCCATACACATACGGCACCAATTGATCATCTACACTATGTACTATAAGCACCGGGCCCGTGTAGTGTTTTGCTGTTTCATAAATTTTTACGTCGGGCGTAGTAGATAAAAATGAACGGCCTACTTTTAATCCGTTAGGCAATGTGATATATTGCGGCACATGTTTGGTATCATAACGCACACCAAACAAATCCCCTCTGGCCGTATCTTCCGTCAGCTCCGGCGCGGGTGACATCAGGACAATGGTTTTTATTTTCTCTTGCCCTAATTCCCCGGCCAACATCGCCGCTACCACGGCTCCCATGGAGTGTCCCGTCAGGGAAATAGATTGCACCTTCGGCAATTTTTCCGCATACGCATAGACGCGGCGCGCATCTTCTAATTCATTGGGGATAGTCATATCCAAAAAAGAACCTTCACTGGCACCGTGTCCGTTAAAATCAAAAAGTAATGTGGCTATGCCGCGTTCATTAAGTTGTACAGCCAGATCGGTTAGCAGATACATATCTTTACTGGCATTAAAGCCGTGCATGATAATAACAAGCGGAGAGGTCTTTTTATCTTTTGGCGTTTGCAAAACGGCAGACAACTTTCCGTGGTCCCCTTGTAGCGTAAAATCCTGATGTACCGGCCGAGTGGCACACGCAGTCAGCAATGTTAAACAAACACATAATAGAAGTAATTTTTTCATATTTTCTCCTTCCCTCATTTTACTATATTGCGTCTAATTCCCCCAACTTACCTGGAGCAATCTGGTATAATGACCCTATGGAACAGTTTTCTTATAAAAAATTTACCCACCTCAATGATGATATCATCCGTTTGCGTACCGTTGTTTTTGTGGCGGAACAAGGATTTAAAGAAGAATTTGACGAAACGGATAAACGCGCCGTGCATCTTGTCTTATACGACGGTACGAAAGCGATTGCTACTTGTCGCTATTTTAAAGACGGACCCAATTATCATATCGGCAGAGTAGCCGTCCTGAAACAATACCGAGGCAAAAGTTTGGGCTACCAAATTATGCGGCACGCCGAAGCGGAAATAAAAAAAGACGGCGGAACATGCATAGAACTATCGGCACAAATAAGAGTAAAAGATTTTTATCAAAAGTTGGGATATCAAGCATCGGGCGATATATACTTGGACCAACATTGCCCTCATATTAACATGGTCAAAAACCTATAACTTCCGCCAGCTAAAAACCGCTAGTTCATTGGGAAGTATATTTAAGTGCTCAAAATTTCCACTTTAGTTATTGGCTAATTTATAAAAGCTTACTGTTTATCGTGGCATTTTTCGGTAGTTTATTCACGGCCATACTGATTAAAAAGATTCTTGAGAAAATAGGGATCAAGCATACACGCTATTTTATCGGTGCGTAACAACTCTAATACAGCGGCGTTTTTTCAAATGCAAGGCGCGGCGCTGGGTCTTGCACGACGTAAATCGTACCGCAATGCACAAAGCCCAGTCGTAATACTAAATTTTGCATCACTTTGTTATCGGGGTGCGTATCAATACGCAGGTGTTTGCACTGTTCGTAACACCAATTAAGGCAATATTCGCCTACGCCCTTTACTGTACTGTCGCGGGCAATGCGGTGAATAACGCCATACGGGCTATCGTCCAACCATTTCCCATCGTAAATGGTGGCATAAGTG
>JAGCKY010000072.1 GCA_017647245.1 Elusimicrobiaceae bacterium | reverse complement strand
TTGTAGGTAGTGTGTCTTTGGCGCGCGGGTTTTTCAATCAAGCGTTGCAATTAGGTGCCACGGCTAAGTATATCAATGAAAAATTGGATACCTACCGCTATACCAATGTCGGTTTTGACTTGGGTGCTAAATTGCGCCCGGTAAATTGGTTGGGTTTAGGGGCCGCTGTGGTCAACTTAGGTGACAAAGATGAAATGCCGCGCGGTGTGCGTTTAGGTGCCGATTTAAACACCAAGTATTGGACTATTTCTGGTGAATATATGAAATACCGCGATGATGAATGGCGCTATGGCGTGGGTTTGGAAGTACATATCCCGGAAGAAGTATTACAAGTAGCGCAGTTTGACTTGCGTGTGGGTTACTATGACCGCGAAAGTACCGGTTACAGCGACAGCAAAAATTTGAAAAGTTTAGGATTAGATGCCACGTCTAAAGTATCCTTTGGGTTTGGTATTTACAGCAGTGAGCTCTTTGGCTATGGCGCGAGCATTGACTATGCGGTGACGCCGTTTGGGGCATTAGGCACGTCGCAACAAATTGCAGTATCTGTGCAGTTTTAATATAAGCGGTTGAGGTGCTGAGCAAAAACAACTCAGCACGACAATTAAAAAGAAGTGTCATCCTGAAAAGTTTTTGTTCAGGATCTCAACCTTAAAAGAGAAATAAATATGAATAAAAGGCAGTTTGTAAAACGTCAAATAAATAGCCGCAAAGGCCAAACGGCTTTGGAGTATGTAATTACCACGGCGGCCTTGTTTAGCGCGTTTTTAGCGTTTTATGCGTTTTATTCAAACTTGGTACCGCAACAGTTTGATAAAGGAGCCAAAATCATTTTGTCAGTATATGACACAAGTAAGTAGTAAATTTGAAATATCAGGGAGGCATGTATGAAGTTTATTATTGCAATGCAAAACAAGTTGGATGCGGCCAGAAATGCTGCCTTTAACTTGCTCAAAAAGAAAGAAGGCCAAAACACGGTAGAATACATCATCATGTTGGCGGTGGTAGTTGGTATTGCCTTGGCCGTAGGTGCCTTGGTAAAAAAGATGATGCCGGAAGTGTTTGAAAACGTCAAAAGCAAAATTATTGGCGGCGTCAACGCTGAATAAGTAGTCGTACAGGACGGTCTATGACAATTTTTCATAGGAGGTGTGAGGGGCAGATTACGGTAGAATTGATACTCATTTTACCAGTACTGATGCTGATGGTATTTTTCGTATTAGAATACGGAAATATCGCCTATCACACTATTTTGGCCAATCACGCCTCCTATGAATTTGCCCGTATTGGCGCGCTGGTAGCTTCTACTAAACCCAGCGATAGGGCCAGTAAAAGCCGCATCACCAGCAGTATTAATGCGGCCAAACAAAAAGTATTTGGCTCGGAAGCGCAACGTATTACAGTACAGGCAACGGTGCAAACTACGGGCCAAGACGTGATGTATAGAAGACATCGGCATGAAGATGTAATCGTCACGGTAACTTATCCGGTACGGTTGGCGTTTCCGGGAACGAGCTGGCTACTGGCCAGCGAGCCCAAAAGAGACGGTATCCGCCGGGTAAAAGCCACCACGCGTATGCCGGTAGAAAAAACGTATGCCAGTTCGGATACAAAAGGATCAAGCCGGATGTCTCTTGGCAAATGATCCTTAAAGAAGTATAAAGCGGGTGAAACCGCGTATATGTGTTAGTAAAAATGATGTGTGTTTGCCTAGATAACAGCTGGTTGGGCAACAAAAATTTGTTTTAGTTTATATTGGGATAGTACATTTAAGGAGAAACCATGAGAAAAGGGATTATGCTTCCATTGTTGCTGGCGTTAATAGCAGCAGGGATATATGCTATGTTAGTTCACAACGCAGAGAAAAGTCTCAACGATGCCAAGGCGATGAAGACCGTTTTGGTAACGTTGCGCGATATTAAAGAGCGTGAAGTCATTAGAGGCGAGTATTTAAAACCGGTCAAAATTCCGGCGGCTTACGTACAAAAAGATGCTTTTACATATAGCAATGCCTCGGATTTAGACAAGGTGTAAAACACAATTGCGCGTGTGCAAATCCCGAAAGGAAACCAAGTTTCTAAATATGCGGTCACCTCTCTTTCTCCGGAGGTGGGTCTCTCCAGCAAAATCCCAGTGCAATTAAGAGGCTTTGTGATGACGGTGGACAACAATGTTGCCAGCATGATTAAGCCGGATGATAAAGTGGATATTTTACTCACCTTTGAAGCAATGATGAAAAGCGGTGCACGCCAACGGGTAACGGTTACCTTGTTGCAGGCGATTACCGTATTAGGTGTAGGGGCAAATTTGGGGCAGGGGTTGGATGCTAAAGCGGCAGCTGCCTTGAGAAACCAAGAAGAAGATTCTGCCGCATACACCGATAGTACAGCATTAAGCTTGGCTTTGTCTCCGCGTGATGCGCAGTATTTGGCATTGGCGCGGGAAGAAGGGAATCTCTCGGTGGTGTTGCGCTCTCCGGGCGATGTAAATATGTATCAGATGGAAATTGCGACTTTTGAGAAATTATTTCAATAAATAGGACTAAAACTGATATGAAATTTACGAAAAAAATTACATTACTTGCAATGTGTTTGCTGTTGGCCGCTCCGGCCGCGTTTGCCAAAAAAACGCAGTTGGTGGCCGTCAGTGCAGATGTGGTAGAAATCGGTGGTGCTATGACATCTGCTAAAGGGTTTGAATGGAACCAAATCTTTGACTTTGAAGAAGCGGATATCCCGGGTATCTTATCTTTGGGAGAATTTGCCCGTAAGACGGCTGTAATTACCCGTTTGCGCTTATCGGAAACGGAAGGCCGTGCGCAAATTTTATCCAACCCAAAAATTGTTACCAGCTCGGGTAACAGCGCGAAAATTACCGTTGGCGGTAAAGTGCCTATACCGGTGGTAAACAATCAGGGCGTGGGATCTCAATTGGAAGAATATGGTATTTTGCTCAACGTATTGCCCACGATTATCCCGGAACGCGGCAGTATTATTGACTTGCAAGTGCAGCTTTCTGTATCGTCTGTAGACTATTCCCGTACGGTTTCGGTGGGAACGGCTACGGCTCCGTCTTTTACCAACCGCGATGTGGAAACACATGTGGAGCTTAACAGCGGTGAAACATTGGTCATCGGCGGACTCAAAAGCAGTTTCCGCAACGTCAGCGAAACACGCGTGCCGTTCTTAGGCCGTTTGCCTTTGATTGGTATGTTATTTAAATACAAAGACGTAACCGAGGAGCAACGCTCGCTCTTCTTGTTCATCACGGTAGAAGTAGTGGAATAATAACTATGGCAGAAGCATTGGAAAACGCAAAAAATGAATCTAAAATTATTGCGCTGACCTCTCCGAAAGAGGGCGCAGGCAAAACGACTTTGACGCTTAATTTGGCGCTGGGTTGGGCAGGCATTCAAAAGCGTCCGGTGCTTATTGTTCCTCTGGACCCTTTGGCACGCCAAGAACATAGTTTTTACTTAGACATTAAAAAACCCGTCAGCGTGGCAGATATTTTACGCACGTTGGGAAATTCTAATATAGCGGTAGTAGGGGGATTGTTGCGCGGAAAAATTTCTATGTCGCAATGGGGTGTAGGTGTGTTGCCTCTGGGACATACGCGTGCGCAGATTGCCGCTATCAGCCCTAAAATTTTAATTCCTATTTTGTCACGCTTGGCACAAACTTTTGATATCTTTTTAGATGTAGATTCGTCTTTTCCGATGCAGGCGTTTGCATTTGATATCGCCGATAAAATTTTCTGGGTGTCCAACGCTACCCGTACGCATTTAAATTCCACGGTACAGTTGTTCAATGACTACAAAGAGCAACGCTATCCTATGGAGCGTATCAGCGTAATTTGCAACCAGTATGATATGCCGGGTTCTATTCCGTACGAAGAAGTGGAAAAATTTTACAATTCTTTAGGACGTGATATTACGGTATTTTTGCCGTGGGATGAAGGCATTATGGCTACGTCCAACCGCAAAGGAGTGGAAATTATTTCCAATCCGCAATCCGAATGGATTAAAGGGTTGCGTTTGGTATTAGCCAAAATCCGTGATATTAAACCCGCCCCGAAAGATTGGACTGCGTCGGTAAGTGATGAAGAATTTACCCAAGCGGCCAAAGAAATTTGGGCGCCGATATTGTCTGCCGGTGGTGCCGGTGGCGCAGCGGCCGGTAATCACGTTGCGGTGGAAGGGGAAGATGAACTTTCCAAGACCAAACTTTCCTTTTGGGATGATTTAAAGCAGAAAATTCACAAAGAAGTAGTCCGCACGTTGGAAATAGAACGTATTGTGATTAGCGACGAAAGTGCCGCCAGCGCACAGACCCGCAAACGGGTGGCCGCTATTGTAGATGATATTTTGCAAAAACAACCTAACTTGCAATTCTCACGCGACCAGCGCACGCGTTTTGATTATGAATTATTGGACGAAATTTTAGGTTTGGGACCTTTGGAAACTTTAATGCGCGACCCCAGCGTAACCGAAATTATGGTCAATGCCTTTGATAAGATTTTCATTGAGCAAAAAGGTAAACTTACGCTGACCAAATACAAATTTAGAAACAATGATCAGGTGATACAAGTGATTAAACGTATTGTAGCCCCGCTGGGCCGCCGTATTGACGAATCTGTACCGCTGGTGGACGCCCGTTTGAAAGACGGTTCGCGTGTGAACGCTATTATTGCACCGCTGGCGGTGTCGGGTCCGACGTTGACCATTCGTCGTTTCTCGCAAAAACCGTTCGGACCGGAAGATTATTTCCGCTTTGGTACTATTACGCCGGAATGTATGGAGTTCTTGGAAAAATGCGTGCGTATCCGCAAAAACATTATTGTTTGCGGCGGTACGGGTACCGGTAAAACTACTTTCTTAAATGCGCTGTCGGGCTATATTGCTGATGATGAGCGTATTATTACGGTAGAGGATACGGCGGAGTTGCGTCTGCAACAACCGCACTGGGTATCTTTGGAAAGCCGCCCGTCCAACGTGGAAGGCAAAGGTGCCATTACCATACAAGATTTAGTGAAAAACTGTTTGCGTATGCGTCCGGACCGCATTGTAGTGGGTGAGTGCCGCGGCGCGGAAGCACTGGATATGTTGCAAGCAATGAATACCGGTCACGAGGGATCTCTGACAACTATTCACGCCAACTCTCCGCGCGACGGATTATCGCGCTTGGAAGCCATGTGTATGCAAGCCAGCGCTGATTTGCCTATTTTTGCTATCCGTGAAATGATTTCATCGGCCGTCAATATGATTGTGCAGCTGTCGCGTTTTTCGGACGGCTCCAGAAAGGTGACCTATATCACGGAAATGCACGGACAAAAAGACGGAAAAATCCAATCTACCGATTTGTTCCGTTATGTGCAAACGGGTGTAGATGAAAACGGCAAAGTGCAAGGGGTATTCGCGCCGACGGGCAAATTGCCTACATTTTCCATGATTTTAAATCAAAAGGGGTACCGGTGTCAGAAGATGTGTTCTTAAAAGGAGCCGTCTCTTTAGATGAGGAAGGTAATCCGATTGTACCGAATATGCCTCCCGCACCGCCCAAACTGTAAGTATATGAGAAAAAGGACATTACTGAGTGTTTTGTTTGTTTTGCTGTTGGGAATCATGCTTCCCAATCAGCTCTTTGCGCGTGAATTAAGTGCGCAAGATAAAACAAAAATAGAATGCGCCATGTTCAAAATGTGGGTGTTGGGTAATTATTTTGATGTGAATGTTCCTTTGGAAAAGAAAAACGAATATGTTTATCCGGCTTCGTGCGGAGCCAGTTTGTCGGGAAAAGCAATTAAAGTACCCGATTGGTTTCCCAAAGAACTGGAAGAAATGGAAAAATTAAAAGTAGTATATATTCCCGACGAAGGCACTTTAAGCGAAGCTACGCTGTGGTACCGAACAATTGCCAATGTGTGGTCTTATTTGGACCGGGCCAATAATGCGTTGGACGCTAAAAATAACAGTAAAGAAGCCATTTTGGTAGAAGAATTGGCGCGCGGTTATGTGAGCAACCGTATCAGATTAGTGTCTAATTTGGACCGCTTGAATAAAGAATTAGTGCGCGGAAAAGATGTTTACAACATGAAAGACAGTATGCAAGGGCGCGCGCGTTCCATGTTGGCTACGTTAGAAGTGATGAACCAAGAATTTTTCAGCACCATAGAGGCGTTGGGCAGCTCCACCACCCCGTCGGCCAAAGATGATAAATACCGCAAAGCTGTTATGGCGGTAGTCATGCTTTCTAACCAATTATGGAGTGAGTTTCGCGCCGCACCGTTACCGGTTAATTTCCCGGATCCGAAAGTGTACCAAACCACCGATGCACAACGGGTTTTTAGTTTGGTGATGGTGTTGATAGGAGCCGTGTTGATAGGGTATGCTGTGTTCTTGTTGTTAGACGCCAAGCGGGCCGAAATAAACCGCGGTTGGGAGCAATACCGTGAAAAGAGCATGGCTTGGGCGGAAGATTTTAACCGGCAGTTTTTGACCATTGATGTAAAGTATATTGTTTTCGGTACATTGGCAGTATTTGTCTTTTTAGGTTTAGTAATGGGTGTTTCCATTGGTGGTATTGGCGGGATTATTATGGTGGGATTGATGGTAATGCTGGGGGCGTATGTGAGTATCCGCATGCCGAAGGTTGTATTGGACCGTCTCAAACGCAGCCGCGGAGCTAAAATTAATAAGCAGTTAATGGATGCGCTGATTTTATTGTCCAACTCGTTGCGTTCCGGTATGGATATTGTGCAGGGATTTGAACTGGTGTCACACGATATGTTACCGCCGATTGCCGACGAATTTGGATTGGTAATTAAAAATTACAAATTAGGTACTCCTTTTGAAAAAGCATTGGAAGGATTGGACGAGCGTGTGGAAAGCCGTATGTTATCTTACACAATTAAAGCCATTGTCATTCAACGGCAAGTAGGCGGTAATTTGACGGTTATTTTCTCGCGCTTGGTGGAAAATATCCGCGAAGAAAGCAAACTGGAAGAAAAATTGGACGCTATGACGGCGCAACAACGTATCCAAGCTATGGTGGTGGGCATTATGCCGGTTATTATGTTAGGCATGATGTTTATGTTCCGACCGGAAGAAATGACCGCTTTTTATACATCGGGCGTGGGACTGTTTGTATTATTCTTCTGCTTCGTCTGGATTATGATTGGTATGAAGTTAATTCAAAAACTGGGTGAGGTGAAGGTGTAATTATGAGCTTATTATCTATTGGATTAACTATTTTACTGATAGTGGGTACGCTGGCGTGCTTTACTTTCTTTTTTAGATTGCTGGCTCCGCAACAAAGAGGTGAGAACCAAATTGTAGACGTCACCGCGCGGCGTTTTAAATCTTCTTCCAGTTTTGGCCGTTTACAACCGGAAAACAAGTGGGTAGACCGGGTAGCCGTATTTTGTCTGAACGCTTTTGGATTGGAAAAATCGTTGGAAGAAATGCACATGCAATTGGGCAGCCCGGAATATCCGCAGCCCGTCAATATTCTGTATTGGAAAATTGCGTGGGCAGTTATTCTGCCGGTCATTTTTATGATACTGTTTTGGTCGTTTTGGGGTATTTTATTGATCCCGGTAGGATTTTATTTGCCGGATTTGCATTTGAGAAGTAAAATTCAGCAGCGACAAGCCGAAATTTTGGGCAATTTTTCCACCACGGTAGATTTAGCGGCTTTGATTATTGAATCCGGTTTGGATTATTTGACAGCTTTTGAAAGAATTATCAGTATCGCCAAAGAAAAAACAGTGCTGGAAGAAGAATTGGATAAGACACTCAATGAAATCAAACTGGGCTATTCGCGCCGCGAAGCATTAGAGCGTTTAGCGGCCCGCACGGGTGTACAAGAAGTGCGCTCTTTGGTGGGATTGATTATTCAGTCTGATGAATTGGGTACGAGCTTGGTAGATTTGTTGCGTAATTTCTCGTCCGATTTGCGCAGTCGCCGTATGAGCAAAGCTGAAAAAATGGCCGCGCAGGCCTCTACCAAAATGTTGTTGCCGTTGTTTGTGTTTATTTTCCCAACGATTTTTATTTTAATACTGTCTCCGATGTTAAAGGGGATTTTGTCGCAAGGACTTAGCTTTTAAGAGGATAAATACATGAAAAAATATTTCTTACCGCTTTTGATGTGTGCCAGTCTGTTGCCCGTTAGTGCGGGTACGTTGCATAAGCCGAATCCGATTCGCCAGCATGGCAAAGAGGAAGGTATGATGCTGGATTTAAATAAAATCAGTTTGGGCACACTCAATGATGTGGAAGAAAAAAAGCAGTATTTATCCACGGTACAATTGGAAAAACAGCGTATCCAAAATTATATGTTGCGCCAAGTGTATGAGGAAGCATATACTTTGTATCGGCGCGGGGATTATCAACGTGCGCAGGAATTGGCGCAAACTATTTTGAGTATTGACCCCAATTTTACGCAAGCCGCCACGCTGGCCAAACAAGCCGGACACATGGGGGCGTACGGTACTACTTCGGAAGCGGAAGTAATTGAGGCAAAATTCCAAGAAGCAAACCGCATGTATGACAGCGGCCGGTTAGTGGAAGCAAATGAAAAGCTGGACGAAATTTTGACTATTCAGCCGCACAATTCACAAGCACTAGCGTGGAAGAAACGCATTGACCGCGAAATTGCCGATGAATATGCGCGCCGCGGGGAAGTGGCGTATGAAAAAGGAGATTACCAGTCCGCCTTGGACAATTGGTATAACACTTTGTTAATCCGTAAGGACGACCAAGCTTTAGTAAATAAAATTGCCCAAACAGAAAATTTAGTACGCAAACAACAGGTCAAAGAATATATGTCGCAAGCGATGTCTTTCTATAATCAGGGCAAGTATTTAGAAGCTTATTCTGTGTTTGAGCGTATTAGTAAAATTCAGCCCGGCGATCAGCGTGTACAAAAATACATGATGCAACTTAAAGATGAGATTTCGGAAGGATATTACGCCGCCGGCAATCAATCCTTTAGCTCGGAAAAATACGATAGCGCTATTAATTATTGGCGTCGCGCCAAAAAATGGGGCGCCAATTCCAGCCAAATGGACCGCTTGATTAAAAAAGCGCGTAATGCCAAAGAAGAAGCTTTGCATCGTAAACAAACCGCGGCTACTACAAGTAGCAGCTCTACGCACCGGGAAAGTTACATAGACGAGAAAACAGGCGAGCATGTGGAAATTGTCAAAACGGAAACGTGGTCTTCTTCCGCGGCCAGCGCTTCCGGTACCACGCCTGCTTCGCGTCCGGTTACCCGCCCAGAAACTATGTTGCCCGATATTAATACTACTACTGCGGATATTAATAACACGGTGCCTACCCGGGTATCGGCGGAAGCCAGTGCGGCCTCTCACCAAAAATATATTGAAGGTTTAGACGCCTATCAGCAAGATGACTATGAACGGGCTCGTGCGGCTTGGATCGCGGCCAAACAATTGGACCCCGGTAATACCGATGCCGAAATGGGTTTGCGTAAAGTAAACGAGTTGCTTGGATTGTCTAATTAAGCAGGAGAGAAATTATGAAATTAAGTTCCAAATGGATAATATGCTTTGTATTTGTGTCATTGTACGCAGCCATTTTAGGCGGTCTGTTTTATTACAACATGTTTAAATTTGTATTTGATACGAAATTACAAAATGAAATGGTAGAAATGGTGCGTTACCGTGCGCCGCTGTTGGTGGAAGGATTAGTTTCCCGGCCGCGTAATGATGCCACGTTTAAAGAGGCCGAACTGCTTAAAGAATGGAAACGCGGCGATGAACGGATTCGCTCATTAGTTTATTTTAATGATGATTTGACCGTGCGTTGGCATGAAAATACGCAATTTTTACGTCAAGCGTATGATGTATATAATAACGAAGTCGGTTTAGATACCAATGTGGCTAAATTGGCCTTGTTGGACCGCACCCCAAAGGCCGTCATGTTTGATGAAGGGAATTTCTATGATATGGCTATTCCGCTGTTGGCCAAAGATGAAGTGGCCGGGATAGTAAATTTGACCGTATCGCGTGCGGATGCCAAGGCCTTAATACGCCAGTCTATGGTGCGTTATGCATTGGGAGCTTTTATGATGATTGTGATCATCGGGGGCGCACTATATTTGTTCCTGCTGATTAAAATTATCCGTCCGTTAGACTCCTTGCGCGATAGCGTGGAAGCCGTATCGTTGAACCGCTTAAATTTGGAATATCCGGAGCGCGGCGATGAAATAGGTGATGTGGCAGTTTCTATCACGATTCTATTAGATAAAATTAAAGAAGAAATTAAGAGCATGGAAAACATGGAAATTATGTCGTTAGAAAAAGAGCAAAAATGGTGGAAAAGCATTTTGGCTGTTACCGTGCCGCGTAATTCCCGTGCGCTTGTAATTGATGAAAATAATAACATTTTGTACACCAACTTTGAATTAAATATCAACAAAAAAGGTCCGGTGCATTTGTTGGATATTTTTGACGGACGACAACAAAATATTATCCAAGTGGTAGGTGAAGCATTGGAACATCCGGGCCGTGTGTTACGCGGTAACGTAGTAAGTAAAGATGTGAAATGTACGGTAAAAGCGGTGCAGTTGCCTGATGATGCCGGCAAAAACCGTATGTTGCTTGTGCTGGAGCCCGAAAAATCTTTATAATAAAAAGAGGGGGGAATATCCCCCGGGAGAGAGTATGAAAGTAGAATTGAAAAAAATCGGTATATTGAACGTGTTCTTTTCCGCGTTTCCGGTAGCTGTGTTTGTGGTGATGCTGGTGAGCGGAATTTTGGATATTTTCAGCCCGGACACGACCTTTAATGTGGCATTTGTAATGAGCATGGTCATGCAGGCCATCTTAAATACCTTGTTGTTTTTGGTATTTACGGCGATCTTTTTGTTTGTATATAACGTACTGTGCGGTATCGGTATACGCCCGGTGACGATAGAATTGCAAGATAAAGAATAGAAGTACAGGAGAGATACTAGCATGAAAAAGGTATTTGCCTTATTAACAGCTTGCGCATTGGCAAGCGTTGCAACCGCGGCCGGACAAACGACTGCTAAAACAACTCAGAAGAAGCCGGTAGAGATATTGGTAATAGAATCTACGGATTATCCATCGGGTAAACAAGATGCACAATTGACCAATGGATTAGCTAACTTCTTGGAAGGTGAAGCAAAAGTAAGCACCATTAGCTATGAAGAAGCGCAACAAGACCCCAAATTTGCCAACATTGATATGAGCTTTTTGCCGGTGTATTTGATTAAGAAAACACCGCAATGGGGCAAAAAATTAGAAGAAGCCCTGCAAGCCGGCTATGTGCAACAGAATAGCGACTATTATATTTTCTTACACCAAACCCGCACGGGCGTGTATCAAAATAAAATTGCCAATCCGGGTGTATTGGAAATTTTCGTAATGTCTCAATGTCCCTATGGCGTTATGGCGGAAGGCAAAGTGATTGATGCCAAAAACGACGGTAAATTGCCGGCCGATACCGCCATTCGCGTACGCTACATTGTCAGCTATGACAAAGCCAATAATGATTTTCGCAGTTTGCATGGCTCCGGCGAATGGGAAGAAGATGTGCGCCAGTTATTAATTGCCAAATACTATCCGGAAAAATTTTGGAAATATTTGGAAATCCGCAACAAAGATTACCGTTCCAGCCGTTGGGATAAAGCCATGAAAGAAGCTGGCATTAATCCCAACAAAATTATGAAAAAATTTGATACGGAAGGAGTGGAATTGCTTAAAGCCGAAGCGGCTTATGTAGACGAGTATGACATCGGTTCTTCTCCGTCTTTCTTATGGGAAGGCAAAGAGCTGTTGGATTACAATGGGTTAGGCCAAAAACCGGGATTAGGTTTCTTTAATCGGAACAGTTCTACACGTGGTGCGGCCGCACCTGCCGGTAGCTGCTAACCTGATTCGTTTTGGTAAGGTATGGGGGCTTAAGAGTAATCTAAAGCCCCCATTTTTAAGGACAGGGGTTTAATGAAACGCAAGAAACGCAGCTTGTTTGTCAAAGCATTACTGGGGCTGACTTTAGTGTCGGTAGTGCCCGTTTTTGTAATTGGGTTTCATGTATTGCGGGTAGACAGCCGCATCTTGCAACACGAAATTTTAGATAAGCAACACACCTTGGCTCACCGCATGGCTTCTGCCATGATAGAAGAAGTCAGCCGCACCATGCAATTCCTTTCCGTGTTTGCGGGCATACACAGTGATTTTGAAACTCATCCGGATTTTGACCAACAAGATTTTGACTATGTGCGTAAACAAAACCCCGAAATCTCGTATGTCGCTTTGGCAGACGTTACGGGAAGAATCCGTTTCTTTTCAGGTAAGCCCTTGGTCAACCGCAAACGATTAGCAGATTGGGAAACAATTTCCAAAACGTGTGTGATCGGGGGACAAGATTATATCGGCTCTGTGCGCAATGCAGAAGGCGGCTTATCGGTACTGATGGGTTTTCCGGTGCGTCAATATGGTGTGCGAGCCAGTGTAGACGGAGTGTTGGTAGCGGAAATGAGTTTGGCCGGACTAAATCGGGTGCTCAATGAAAATCACATGCAGAATATGACGGCATTTGTGGTGGCCGCGGACGGAAGTGTGGTTTCTTATTCGGAAGATGACGGGGTATTTTCCGCTAACGAAAGTTCCGAAGTGAAAAACAAAGTACAAGCCATTGCCCGGCGCATGCAGGGGGACGTAAATGCGCAAATCAAATTGGAAGATGGCAGTAAATGGCTGGTCAGTAAAGCAGAAGTGCCCTTGCTGGGGTGGACTTTATTTATTGAACAACCCGCCAATGTGGCATATACGTTATTGCAGGAAAGTACTTTTCACTCTTTGTGGGACGTATTATTTATGGTGCTGGTACTGGCGGCTTTTATCGTGGCGGTGGCTTATTGGGTATTGGCGCCTATCGTGCGGCCCGTAAAACGTTTGCAGGAAGTGGCGGTGCGTTTTGAACGGGAGGATGATTATGAGCCGTCTTCGGAAGATTTAATTATTCCCAATAATGAAATCGGTGAATTGTGCCGTGTGTTTTTGCACATGGCGGCTGTACTGCGCGAGCGTAAAAATGCATTGTTATCGGCGCAACACAAATTATTAAGTGCCAATGAAGAATTGGAAGAGCGCGTGCAACAGCGCGGGGAAGAATTAGAAAAGGCCACTACCGAACTGGTTAAAACAGAACGTCTGGCGGCGATCGGACAAATGGCTTCTATTATCAGTCACGAAATTCGCAACCCGCTGGCGGTTATCAGCAATGCCACCAAGTTGATTAAAACGATACAACCACCTACCGAGCCCAAACTGATTAAGCAATTCGCTATTATTGACGCGGAAATACGCCAAGCAAACGGTATTATCAGCGAAGTATTAGGTTTTGCGCGCAGCCGGGATATGATTTTAAGCGTGATTGATTTGAATAGCTATGTGCACGATATTGTGGCCTCTTATCCGGTGGGGCAAAACATTCATGTAACGGAAGATTTGGACGTGGAAAGTGCGCGGTTAAAAGTAGATGCCGAAGAAATGAAACAAGCGTTGCGTAATTTGATTTCCAATGCCTGTGAATCTATGCCGCAAGGCGGAACTGTTACCGTAGGTACACGGGTGGGCAAACACATTGTGTGTATTTTTGTAGCCGATGAAGGCCCGGGTATTACGCCGGAAATGAAAGAACAAATTTTCTCGCCGTTCTTTACCACTAAGGCACGCGGTACGGGGTTGGGATTAGCCGTCGTGCATAAGGCCGTCATGCGCCATAAAGGAAAAATCCTTGTACATAACCGTGCAGAAAAAGGATCCGTTTTTGAAATTTATCTCAAAATATATGCTAAAACCGGAGATACCCGTTATGGATAAACAAGTAAAAATTTTAGTCGTAGATGATGACAATAACCTGCGCGAAACGCTGGCGGATTTATTGGAAATTGAAGGTTACCGGGTGTATCAGGCCGGCAACGGAAAAGAGTGTATTGATTTGGTGGCATCGGAATTTTTCAATGTCAT
>JAGCKY010000071.1 GCA_017647245.1 Elusimicrobiaceae bacterium | reverse complement strand
CAATACGGGGGTAGTGAGTATAAATAAAATGTCGTGCTGAGTCGTTTTTGCTCAGCACCTCAGCTATATTGAAAAAAACAAATAGGTCCTGAGCAGAAACTCCTCAGGACGACAGAAAGGAGAGTATTTTATGAAGAAAGCATTTACACTAATAGAGCTGTTAGTAGTTGTTTTAATTATCGGTATACTGGCCGCTATTGCACTGCCGCAATATCAAGTGGCTGTTAAAAAGGCAAAATTATCTACCTATATCCCTATCGTGCGGGCTTTGTATGATGCAGAGGAGCGCTATTATTTGGCTAATAATGAATATACCCCGGATTTGACCCTTTTGGATATTGAATTGCCCCTAACGGGTTGTACGTATAATCTGAGCACAAACACGGGATATTATAAATGTGGTCCAGATTCCACAATTCGTTATGGCGTATGGACGCTTGATAATGTGCAGGCAGGGGACCAAACATTTCGTTATGCGATATATTTGCGAGATGCTACTAAACAAAATACGAATTTTAAAAAAGGCGATATCGTCTGTTATTCTCAAGGTAGCGTAGCGGACCAGATGTGTCGCAGTTTAGGAAAAGGCACCCAATATCCTGCCACAGGCGAAGGACAATGGACATATTATGTTTTAGACTGAAGGATATATTTACCGGGGTAATTTTCCACCAAGTTTGGTGGCGAATTTTTTGAGGAAAAATAAATCGTCTTTGGACAACGCGCCGCGTTGGAAAAATTTGCGGATTAAAGTTTTGCGTTGCGCGGCGGTGTAATCCTGCCGGAAATCTGCCGCTTGCATTAATTTATCCAGTTCGTTTACCACCAGTTCAGTCTGCTCAAACGTGGCAACTTTGAGCGCGCTTTTACCGCGCGGCGGCACTTGTCCGCGGGCCAGTTCATAGCAAGTTAAAATCACCGCTTGCGCTAAATTGATAGACGGTTGTTTGGCGCGCGTGGGAATGTGCAGGGCCGCGGAACATAATTCAATATCTTCGTTGGAAAGCCCGGTCTTTTCATTGCCGAAAACAAGCGCGGTTTTGCCGCCCGGCTGTTTATTGAGCCACGCCGGAAAATCAGGTAGTAAAACAATGGTTTCGTTTAAGCGGCGGTTTTTTAGCGCGGTCGTGGCAATGGTGAGTTTACAATCGGAAAGCGCGTCGGGCAACGTGTGAAATAATTTTGCATTTTTCAAAATATCTTCCGCACATACCGCACTGACTACCGCCGTTTGCCAAGACGGCTCATACGGCTCTACCACGCGCAAATCTGACAGCCCAAAATTTGCCATCGCACGTGCAGCGGCGCCGATATTATTCGGGTCGCGCGGACGAACGAGCACGACGGTAAAATCGCGTTTCATTTAACAAGCGCCTCGCCGATGGCTTCGCAAATGGTCGGGTGCGGAAAGACAACTTGTTTGAGTTGCTCTGCGGTCATGCCTGCCTGCAAAGCAACGGAAATCGTGCTGATAATTTCCGCCGCATTGGGGCACGCAAGCAGCGCACCTACAATTTTTCCGTCGTCGGCATTAGCGATAATTTCCACATAACCGTCCGCGCTGTCTTGCGTGAGCGCGCGGCCGTTAGCGAGCATAAAAGATTTGTACGTTTTGACGGAAATACCGCGTGCTTCGGCCTGTGCTTTGCTCATGCCGACAGCGGCCAACTCCGGTGTGGTATACACGGCATTGGGGATAAAATCATTATTATAAATGGCATTTTGCCCACACACATTTTGCGCGGCGACGATGCCTTGCCGCGTACCCGCATGGGCTAAAAGCGACAGGCCCGTCACATCGCCCGCGGCATAAATATCGTCAGTAATTTTGAGCGTGTGCGGGTCAATGTGTTCAAGCCCTTTGCGGTTCCAAATAAGCCCCGCGCGCTCCGGGTGCAGTTCGGTCAAATCACAACTGCGCCCGATAGCGGCCAATACTTTTTCGGCGGAAATTTCCGAACCGTTTTTGAGTTCCAAAACAGCTTGTCCGTTTTCCGCGCGGGTGGAAATCACCTGTTGCCCAAGCAACAATTGCACGCCGCGTTTTTGTAAATTTTTATTTAATATGCGCGACAATCCCTCGTCCATATTGGGCAATAGGCGCGGTTGCATTTCAATCAGCGTCACTTTGACTCCGAAAGAGGACATCAACGTAGCAAACTCGCACCCAATAGCTCCTCCGCCGATAATGGCCAGCGTTTTGGGCAAAGCGGGAATTTTGAAAATCGTACTATTATCAAAAATATAATCCGGGATTTGGTCAAACGGCGCGGGTACAAATGCTTGCGAGCCCGTGGCGATAATCACTTTGTCAAAAGGGATGTTTTGCGTGCCGCTTGCGGTCTGTACGCGCAGATTTTTTCCGTCGGAAAATTCCGCCGTTCCTTCTATCACCTGTACTTTGGCTGCTTTGAGCATCGCGCTAATTCCGGCGGTCAATTTTTGGGTAACGGCTTGCTGGCGGGCTTGAATTTTTGGCCAGGAAATTGCGGGCCGCGCAATTTGCTCGTCGCAAAACCGCGCTAAATCGGCCGCCACATCTAAACGGTGCGCCGCGTCTAATAAGGATTTAGACGGGATACAACCGCAGTTTAAGCATACGCCGCCCAAATGTTTTTTTTTCAATTAAAGTTACTTGTGCGCCCAACCGCGCCGCGGTTAAAGCCGCCGGATATCCTGCCGGACCGCCGCCAATGACCACCAATTTCAAATTCATACCTGCTCCCTAAAAATAACTTTCCTTTATTCTAGCATTAAAAATACGCGCGAAAAAACATATAATTAAATTATGGGTACACAGGAAAAACCTTCTTACATGGGCCACCGCCAACGAATGCGCGAAAAATTTGCGTCGGGCGGGCTGGAAAATTTTTTAGACCATGAAACGCTGGAGCTTCTGCTGACGTATTGCATCGCGCGGCGCGATACCAAGCCGCTGGCGTGGGCACTAATTAAACGCTTTGGCAATTTATCGGCAGTATTAGATGCGCCGGTAGAGGAGCTTTGTGCGGTGCCCGGCATGGGGGAGCACAGCGCGCAATTTTTAAAACTCATCCGCGCGGTGTTCAAAAAATACTCATTAGAAGAAGTAAAAGAAAAAACCGCCATTCGCACACCTGAAGAAGTGATGGCGTATTGCAATGCGTCGTTGGCGGGCAAAGCGGAAGAATGTATAGAACTGATTTATTTATCGGTGCGCAATACGGTGATCGGAACGGAGATTATTTCATCGGGCGATTTGGACCGCGTGGGTATTTCGCCGCGCAAAATTGTAGAGCGCGCGCTCGCGGCCAAGGCCGCGGCGATTATTTTAGTACACAATCATCCATCGGGCGACCCGACACCGTCCATGGAAGACATTGTGATGACTATAGAAGTGATGCGCGCCGCGGCAGTGCTGGGCATAGCGGTACATGACCATATTATTGTGGGGCGCGGTAAGCACTACAGTTTAAAAGCGCACGGGAAGATGTAGGTTTTTTAACAGTTTTTACAGTTGGAACGATTACGACAGGGCGGAAAAGATTTTGTATCTTTTCCGCTTTGTTTTTTGGTAGTTGTTTTCTCGTCGTAAAAATACCCCTTGACTTGTTTTTTTTTTTTGGTATGATTTTAAATGTTGGAACATTAAAACAAAAGGAGCGCTTATGAAAAATCAAGCATTTACGCTTATAGAGTTGTTAGTAGTTGTATTAATTATTGGTATACTGGCGGCCATTGCCTTGCCGCAATACCAAAAAGCTGTTATGAAAGCTCGTGCTATGGAAGCTGTAGGATTTATTAGAACTTTACGCGATGCGCAAAAGTTATATTTTCTTGCGAATGGGTCTTTTGCCCAAACATGGGATGATTTGGCGGTGGAGCCGTTTTCGGGTGATCATAAAAATTCTATTGTGTTTAAAAATTTTCGTTATTGGTTTGTTGACAACCGCGTACAAACAGACCTTGACCAAGACGGGATTCATTATTGGATTCAAGCTTATCCGGGCGTTGATGATAGGATTGTTTGTACCGCCGGGAAAAGTGATGAGAAATCAAATAATTTTTGTAAATTATTTAATCCGCAGGCCGAAGAATGTATAGGAGAAACAAGCTATAATTGCTATCGTATCCAATAGATTGGTATAGCAAAGACTATTATAAAAACCCCCGGCAATAACCGGGGGTTTTTTCAGTAAATCAAACTTAATTGGCTTGCGGGGTGTGTTTGTATTCAAACATAAATGCAAACAAGATAGCTACCACCAGTGAGAATCCCGCAAAGATAAACCACGAAGTCTGCCAGCCGTTCATAATCAGTTGGGATAAGTCAGCCGGATAGACACCGTTTATTTTCAAAGCCGGATTGGCGTAAGCGTATACATAAGTATTGATGACCTTTTGCGCTGCCAACGAGCCAATCGCCGCGCCGAAACCGTTTGTCATCAACATAAACACGCCTTGTGCGCTGGAACGAATAGAGGGGTCTGTTTCTTGGTCCACATACAGTGATCCTGAAATGTTAAAGAAATCAAACGCCACCCCGTACACAATCATAGACGCAATCAGCAGTAAAATGCCCACTGCAGTGGACGGATTGCCCAGCCCCAAAAAGCCAAAGCGTAACGTCCATGCCAGCATACTGATGAGCATGACTTTTTTAATACCGTAGCGTTTTAAGAAGAACGGAATGAGCAAAATACACAAGGTTTCCGAAATCTGCGATAAGGACACCAAGGCCGTAGCGTTATTAGCGCCCCAAGAGCCCGTATAACCCAATAGTTCATTAAATCCGTTAATAAACGGTCCGGCAAAACCATTGGTAATTTGCAAAGACATGCCCAGCAACATAGAGAAGATGAAGAAAATAGCCATTTTTTTCTCTTTGAACAACGCAAAAGCTTTTAGACCCAACGCTTCCGCCAAGGATTTGGCTTTTGTTGCACAGGTGGGGCAGTTGGGCAACGTAAGACAATACAAGGCCAAGGCCAGTTCAATAGCGGCAGAAAAATACCATTGGCTGTAGCTGACTTGGAATTGCGCAAAGTTGGTAATCCACATCGCTACGATAAAGCCGACTGTGCCAAATACGCGGATGGGGGGAAAGACTTTTACGGTATCTAAATTCTGTTGACGCAGTACCGTATAGGCCACGGAGTTGGACAGGGCAATGGTGGGCATGTAAAAAGCTACGCTTAACGTGTAGCAGGTAAAAAGCTGGGCAAAATTGATGTTAGCTTGTGCCCCGCAATAGGCCGCGCCTGCCATAAAGAGCGCACCCAAAAAGTGGCACAATCCGAGCAATTTTTGCGCAGGGATCCAGCGGTCGGCAATAATACCGATAATCGCAGGCATAAAAATAGACACAAACCCTTGTGTCGCATAAAACCAACCGATTTTATCACCCAGTCCTGCGCCGGCTAGGAAAATGCCCATAGATGTTAAATAGGCACCCCAGAGCGCAAACTGGAGAAAATTCATAACCGTCAAACGTGTTTTGATGTACATAATACGACGGACAAAATAACTGCCGGTAATGTCCTTCTCCTTTTAAATTTCAGCCCGGTGGCCCGGACCGCTAATCCCATTGTACAAAAAATATATAATATGTGTAACGCACGCGCCGCACCCGGCGGCGCAGGGAGGAAATATGGCTGATTATAGTTTTGACGTCGTCAGTAAAGTAGATTTAAACGTGATTGCAGAAGCAGTCAGCGCCGCGGGCAAAGAAATTGCCAACCGCTATGATTTTAAAGGCACCAATTCCAGCATTGAACTCAATGAAAAAGAAAGCGAGCTCAATTTGCGCTCCAGCGATGAATATAAGGTAGGAGCGCTGCGCGACGTGCTGTTTACGCGCCTAGCCAAACGCGGCGTGGCACTTAAAAATTTAACGCAAGGTAAAGTAGAAGCGGCATTGGGCGGCAATGCCAAGCAAAGCATTAAAATCCAGCAGGGTATCCCGTCTGATAAAGCCAAAGAAATTTCTAAAACAATTAAAGATGCCAAACTCAAAGTGGCGGCGTCTATTCAGGGTGACCAACTGCGCGTGTCGTCCAAATCCAAAGATGAACTGCAAGCCACGCAGGCATTACTGCGCGAAAAAGATTTCGGACTGGATTTGCAATTTACCAATTACAGATAGGAGAATATATGAAAAAATTGGGTTTGATTTCATTGATTTGTATGCTGGCATTTCCGTTGTATGCGGCGGAAAATGCCACGCTGTCTTTTTACCAGCGCGCGGCGGCCGCCAAAGGAAAAAGCGCCAAACAGGACCGTGCTTTTGCCGCGGTGCTTGCGCAAGATGTGGGGCAATGGGCGCGCGCTCACGCAGATAGCACCGAAGTAAAAACGGCCTTACTAATGCAAGCGGAGTATTTTGAACGGGCACAAGAACACGCGCAGGCCTTACTGGCTTTGTATCAGGTGCGCTTTTATTTTCCGTCGGCACAAGATGTGGCGCTGTTGTCTACGCAAATAGAAAATGTAATGGATAATTTATACCGCGCGCAAAAAGCGCAAGCATTGAAACTACTGGCGGTGGATACCACCGAGTTGCAAGGTTTGCAAGCGCGCCACGCGGCGCTACTGACGCATTTGGTACAGGCGGATTTAAAAAATGTTTACGGTCCGGTTTGCAATTTGTTTGAAGATTTTTTCACGCAATATCCTTCCTGTGAAGCAACGGATAAAATGACCTTATTATATGGGGATTGGCACCGCCAAAATGAAAATTTCTTGGCCGCCATTACCGAATATAAAAAGGTATATGAGCTGTTCCCGTCTACCGTATATAAGGCGGCGGCCTTGCGTATGATGGCCGATGTATATGCCTTTGGCCTAAAAGATTATGAGACCGCCACAGCTTTGTACAATCAAGTGCTCAAAGAATATCCGAACTCTGCCGAAATTGGCGTAGTGTATAAACATTTGGCGGTGGTAGCGGAAAATCAAAAACAATATGACAGCGCACTAAAGTATTACGATAAAGCCATTGCACAGCTGGGCGCACAAGCGGCCGCTTTTGAGGCGTGGCAAGGCAAAGCCGACGTGCTCGGCAAAACAAAGCAATATCAGGCGCAGTACAACACACTGACCAAAGGTGCGGAAGTATTTGCCAAAGAAGAAAGTAAATATGTTTCTTTGTT
>JAGCKY010000070.1 GCA_017647245.1 Elusimicrobiaceae bacterium | reverse complement strand
GGTGGAGTATCTATTCCGGTGAGAAGCGTGTCGGGTTTAACATGGGCCTCGCGTAAGGACGTTAAAACGGGGAATACGGTGCAGGTGTTGGCAAGAAATAGCGCGCCGACGGAAATGTGTTCGTGGGAACTAAGTAGTCCAGCAGATCCTGAAAAAAGAAGCGATCAAGCGTGCAACACAAGTGCGTTTTCCAATAATGGGGGGAATTGTACAAAAGGTAATGCCGCTCAGACATATATCTATTGTGACGACGAAGTTGCTGTCAAACAAACTTGGAGCTGTGTTTGCCGGAAATAACATTTTGAAATAGCATAAACACTCCTCGCCTTTGGCGGGGAGTTTTTTTATCTCACGCGCGAATAGCGACATTTCGTAATCGGTTTATATTTGATAGAATATAATAAGCATTTATGGAGGAAAAATGAAAAAAATGTTTATTCCGCGCTGGATAAAGGCGTACGCTTTATTTATTTTGACTAATTGGTTGGTGTTTGGGCTGTTGCGCGTGGTGTTTATGTATGTATACCGCGGGGCATTGACTCCGGAGCATTACCACGAACTGTGGAAGACTTTTTATATCGGGGCTAAATTTGATGCGCGTTTGGCCTGTGCGGTGGCGATTCCGTTGGGGATTTATCTAACAGTATACGCTTTTTGGCACAAAGCTTCACATATTAAAAAAGTGATTTGTTGGCTGTATGGGTTTATCAGTGCGGCAGTTATGTTGACCTATTGTGTGGATTTTGCGCATTATGCGTATATTTCCATGCGTGTAACGGCCTCTGTATTTAGCTATACGGAAAACGCCCTTATATCGGCGCAAATGATGTGGGAAACCTATCCGCTGGTTTGGATTCTAATCGGATTATTGGTGTGGGGCACGATTAATTATTTCTTTACGAAAAAATTACTCACATATACTTTTGCGCAAGATGACAAATATCGCTGGAAAGGCAATTTGGCTTGGTTTCTAACGGGCGTATTGCTCACGGGCGCTTTGATGTTCGGGCAAATCAGCCAATACCCATTGCGTTGGAGTAATGCGTATCATTCCACGAATAATTTTATTTGTAACTTAACTTTAAACCCGGTGATTAATTTGGTAGATACCTACCGTTTCGCACAGAGCAAAGATTACGACGCCGAGCAAGCGCGTAAGTATTACCCGGAAATTGCCAAATATCTGCAGGTAGACCACCCCGATGCCGCGGCGTTAAATTATGAGCGCAGTTTTGCGTCTTCGGCTCATCCGCATAATTATAATGTGGTGCTGATTTTTATGGAATCTTTGGCGTGGAATAAATCCTCTTTCACGAACCCGGATTTGAACCCTACGCCGTTTACTAAAGAGTTGGCGGATAAGTCCATTTTGTTTACCAATTTCTTTACGCCCACTTCGGCTACTGCCCGTGCGGTGTTTGCCACAGTAACGGGTATCCCCGACGTGAGTAATGTAAAGACCAGCTCGCGCAATCCGCTGGTGGTAGACCAACATGTAGTGGCCAATGCGCTAACGGATTATGAAAAATACTATTTTATCGGCGGGAGTTCCAGCTGGGGAAATATACGCGGTATTTTAGAGCATAATTTGAGCAATGTACACATGTATGAGGAAGGTAAATACGAAAACGGACACCGAAACGATGTGTGGGGCATGTCTGACTTAGATTTATTCCGCGAAGCGAACCGTATTTTAGAAAAAGACCAACAAGAAAGCGGCAAGCCGTTTTTTGCCATTATTCAGACGGCAGGATATCACCGCCCTTACACCATTCCGGCCGATAATGCGGGCTTTGTGGTGGATACGAAATTGACGGACGAAAAAGCCAAAAAACGCAGTTTTGTCAGCGTAGATGAATATAATTCGTTGCGTTTGTCGGATCACTTTTTGCGGGAGTTTTTCCGTCTGGCGAGCCAATCCAATTATTACAAAAACACCTTGTTTGTGATTTTCGGCGATCACGGACTGGCCGCACCGGAATCCGAAAATATGCCGCGCGGATATGTGGAGTGGAATCTGATTAATCACCAAGTGCCGCTTATTTTGGCAGGGCCGGTGGTTAAAGAGCCGCGTGTGATTAAGCAAACCGCCAGCCAAGTGGATATTTTGCCGACGGTGATGGGCTTTTTGGGCCGCGGATATATGACGCGCACCATCGGGCGTGATGCGTTGGGTAAACAGCATGAACCCGGCGCCTTTATCTATGCTTGGGCGCAAGATCCGCATCCGATTGGTTTTGTGCAGGGTGAGTATTATTACCAAATTTTGGGCACGGACGGAAAAGACGGTTTATATAAATTCGGTGCGCCGGATTTCAACCGCGACTTGTCTAAAGAACAGCCCGAGCGTTTTACGCACATGAAAAATTTAACATTAGGGCTGTACGAGACGTCCAAATATTTGCTATATAATAATCAGAAGCCCAATGAAGCAGATACAAAATAGGAGAATGATATGAGCGGAATCGGAATTGTAATTGTTGTACTGATAATTATTGCGGTTTATGCCGTGATTGAATATAACGGGTTTGTTTCGTTGCGCAACCGCGTGGTGGAATCGTGGAGTGATATTGAAGTGCAAATGAAACGCCGCTACGATTTAATCCCCAATTTAGTAAATACGGTGAAAGGGTATGCCAAACATGAGAGCGAAACCTTGGAAAATGTAATCAAAGCGCGTCATACCGCCATGGAGCAACAACATAATATGCAAGAGCGCTCCCAGTCGGAAAGTATGCTCAGCAGTACGTTAAAATCACTGTTTGCGGTGAGCGAAAATTATCCGGAACTTAAAGCCAATCAAAACTTTTTGGAACTGCAACACGAATTGCGCGACACAGAAGATAAATTGCAAGCCGCACGCCGTTTTTACAATGGCAATGTGTTGTCC
>JAGCKY010000006.1 GCA_017647245.1 Elusimicrobiaceae bacterium | reverse complement strand
GGACTGAAAGATCCGGTTTATTCCGTCTATGTGCCGATGCAATTGGAATTGGAAACAGCTCATTTTAACTTAGTGCCCTTTTATTATTTTGAAAACAAATCGCATCAAACTCAATTCCAAGACGCTTTAGCATATGGAATCACCTTTCAACTGACCATGGATTTGGTGCAAGACGAAGTGGACGACTTGCACACACAAGCGTATGTGCAGGCCGCTTATGCCCGTCAAAAAGGAACCGTCCTGGCAGACAATACTTGGAACAATCAATACTATGACCAAGCCGCATTTACGATGGGATTAAGACAAAATTTTTACAGTGCTTTTTCCTTTCAGGTGGCCGGTACGGTTTACCAATATCCCGACGGCATTAGTCACGTGCAGGGCTTTCGCGGTATTTTAGACCAAAAAGATTTGGGCTTTACGCAATCTTTTGATGTCAACCGTGCGTTAGGCAAATACGCACTTTCCGCTCGGCTCACCCGCTTATGGGCAGAAAAACGTTCCTCTTTATACGTAGCATATCACTATCAAGAGTTTTATACCGCCGACCCCGAACATTCTTTCATAGTAGGCAATTCTTTCTATCTGATGCGCAACCTATACGCAGATATGGCTTACAACCATTTGCGTGACAGCGGTAACAGAAACAAACGCGATTTGTTTTTTGTCAGTTTAAACTTTGCTTTCTAGGAAAAGTGTATGGCAAATGAAATCATTAAAACATTAAACGGGTCGGAAGAAGACGGAAAAATGCTGTCTTTGGTGTCGCACAAACTAAAGACCCCGCTGTCTATTATTAACGGCTATTCCGAAGCGATTTTATCCCAGTCCAGCAAAGAAAATTTTTCCCCTTTTACGGCCAAGGCATTGGAAGAAATTCACAAGCAAGGCACCAAACTGTGCTATTTGGTAGATAAGTTGCTTTTCTTCAACAAAGTAAACACTTTGTCCGAAAAAGACTTGGCACTCAAAACCATTGCGCTTAAAGAACTGCTCAAAACCTGCGCTAACGACGCTATTTCGCGCGAACAAGAACTTACGCCGATTTCCAACTCTACCGATGTCACCAAACGCGGCACGTTTATTGAAATAGATTGTCCGGCCACACTGGAACTTAAAGCCGATACGGAATTGATTGCATTTTTGATAGAAGAACTGTTGTCTAACGCCATTAAGTTTAACAACAAGCCGGAAAAAATTATCAAAATCCAATGTGCTCATCACCCCGCCAGCGTATCTATTTCCGTGCGTGATTACGGCGCGGGTATCCGTCCGCAAGATGTAAATAAAATTTTTGAACGTTTCTATCAGGTAGACGATTATTTTACCGGACAAATAGACGGCTGGGGGTTGGGCCTGAGTATGGTTAAAAAAATCGTGGACCTGCATCACGGCAGTATCAGCGTGATTTCGGACCGGGGACTGGGCTCTATTTTTACGCTCAATTTCCCCGTGGTGGATTAATATGCAGGAAGTATTTGACACCTTACCGGTGCAAGCCGAACAATTAAACACACACGTCAGCCGCGCAGCACAGCAACTACGCGATTTTGCGCGTCGGCTGGAATTAATTTTAAGCCAAGACCACAAACATATTCCCATACGCGATACGGATTTTCCGTCGGAATTTGCCGCTTTTTGCACCACACAACGCCAGCAAATGGATCAATTTATGAGCGCTTGGCAACAATTGCGCGAGCAAACCCGTCAGCAATTTACCGACAAACAATATCCGCTTTCTTTGCAAATGAAAAGTTTTGTCATGCGCGCTAAAACACTTTCGCGCACAGCTGACGATTTAATTACCGCTTACGACGGGTTTAACAATTTATACAAAAACTACACGCTGGCGAAATTACCGGTTTGGGTATTAACTTCCGTTTGCGAAGATTTAAATCATTTGGTGGGTAAAATTCTATTTCTTTCCCGCGAGACCACTAAATACGCCGGGAAAGTGCCGGGGAGAAAAAATGTTGAACACAAATAAAACCGCTTGGTATTATCAAAAAATGAGCGCCATTTGTCTGACGATTATTGCCGCAGGCGTGATTACCGCCACACTGATATATACGCGCGCGCTGATGATTCCGCTGGTCATCGCGATTTTCTTTTACACTATTTTGGTGCAAGTAGCTACTTTGCTACATAAAAAATTATCCTTTCCCTCATGGTTGGCGGTTACTGTATCAGTATTATGTTTTGCACTATGTTTTGCGGGAGTAATTTATTTTACGGTAAATTCCGTCGGCAGTTTCATAAAAGAAGCCGAAGTATACCGCGATAATTTAATTAGCAGTACCGCCGATATGGTCGGCAAGCTGGCGCAACACGGCATTCATTTGGACCAAGCTTCCATTATGGATTATATCCGCGAACTGCCGCTATTGAACTGGTTCCAAAATTTCGGCAAACGGTTGTTCTCGCTGATTTCTAACACGACGCTGATTATTTTATTTATTATTTTTCTGTTTATCGGCGAGAAAAAGGCCCTGCCGTCTCAAACCGAAAATTCCACCTTGCAAGAGATGTTGTCCAATGTGTCTAAGTATTTGTCCGTCAAACTTATTACTTCGCTGGCGACGGCCTTTTTGGTATGGCTGGTGCTCATTGCGTTTAAAGTTAAATTAGCTTTCTTGTTTGGACTGCTGACGTTTTTGCTCAATTTTATTCCGAGTATCGGCTCTATTATCGCGGTTATTTTGCCCGCACCCGTACTGTTCTTGCAATACGGCATGGGCCCGCAATTTTGGGTGGTTATCGGTGCGATGACCGCCGTGCAATTTATTATCGGCAGTTTAATTGAACCCAAAATGATGGGCGAAGGAATGGACCTGCACCCCGTCGTGGTAATTGCTTGTTTAATCTTTTGGGGTCTTGTGTGGGGGATCCCGGGCGCATTTTTGTCCGTGCCCATTACGGCTTCCGTAAAAATTATTTTAAGTAAAATAAAATACACCCGGCCTTTTGCCGAACTTTTGGCCGGGCGTATCTCAAGAAAATTTTAATAACAAAGCCCCCGCAATTTGAGCGGGGGCTTTTTAATTAGGTTTAACTAGAGTGATCCGTTGGCTTCTATATTGGCACAGAGTTTTTCTTCCACAGAGCTTGCCTCGGCAGTAGTCGCACAATGCAGCGTATTATTTTGATCCAACCATAAATAATAAGAATAGCCCCATGAATTAGGTCCGTTTTCTATTCCGTTTAAGCGGTTGGCCCGCGCAATTTGTATACCTTCTTTATCATTTCCGCACGGAGAATATACAAAATCTTTCGTTTTCATACGACCATCCCCCCAAGTGGCATCTTGTGTGCCGGGAACGTCTATATCCAATAAATCCAATTCGGTAGCTTTGGCCCACTGGTTTGTTGCCAAGTGATAACGGCGGTTGGCATCGGCAATACTGCGCAATACAATAGCCGCTTCCGTCATGCGGGCACGCTCTACTGCTTTTTGATATTGCGGCAGGGCAATGGCCGCCAGTATACCGATAATCAATACAACCACTAACAGCTCTATTAGCGTAAATGCACAATTTTTCATAACCTCTCCTTTTGTTTTAATGTCGCCCACCCACGTATTGTACCAAAAAAAAAAAACAAGTCAAGCCCTTTTTTTCAATCAAAAAAATCCCTGCCGCAAAGGCAGGGATTTTATCTACAAAAGATACAATTACTTGGCGGGCTCTGTGCTAGGCGCCGCGGGTTGTTCTGCCGGTTTTTCGGCCGGTTTTTCCGTAGCGGCGGCCGCTTGTTCTTGGCGCACTTTTTCAAACAAGCCCGAAGAAACGGCCCGCGCTAAAAAGGCGTTCCACTCATCGGCTGTCATTTCAAAATCTTCCATCACGGTAGATGCAATTTTTTGGGATATATCTTTACCGATTTGTTTGTCTGCGTCGTATTCGCGCTCCAACTCTACGTAACGGCTGGCAATCGCATAATCAATATCCGCTTGCGAGTAATCCTTTTGAGTAGCTTCGTTAGATGCATCGGCGGCTTTTTCGGCGGCCGGTTTTTCGTCCAGCATTTCATCGGCCGGAGCTTGTTTTTCCGGTGCCGGCTCCAAGGTGCGGCCCGGTTCTTCCATCGGGTGACGCCATTCTGCACCCACGCCGACGGCGGGTTCTACCCGCTCGCGCCCCGCTAACATATTAGAACAAGCATGCGGATTGACAATCAAATACACACTTACCACGATGAAAAACAACACAGCTGCTTTAAGTAAAATTTTTAGCATACATTTCTCCTATACGTCTTCTCTTACAGAATAGCAAATTTTTGTCTGTTTGCCACAATTTACTTTTGTTTGCCTTGTTGCAATACCGCCACACTGCGCACAAATTGCGGATTAGAAAAAATTTCCTGCAAAGTTTTGGCAAACGCCGGGTCTTTGCTGTGGCGCATAATGACTTCTTGTATTTGCGGGTATTTGATCAGTAAACCCGCCATATTTTCTCCGCTTAAAGAAGTTAAATCCAACTGCTCGCCGGTGGCTTGCTGTAAATCTGTATAAAACGCCTTCAGCGCCGCATCATCTTGATAATCAGCCATAATGGATTGCAAGGTTTAGCGGGCTTGCTCTTTATTCAAATCCGCGGGTAGCTGTGCATCTTCCAAATAAATTTCTTGTTCGCCCAGCCCCGGAACACCGCGAAACACAGGTAATTGTATACGAGCCGCAGGCGGCTGATTGGAAAAAGACTGTCCAAGCGTTTGTTCCTCTGCGGCTTGTTCGGTAACGGCCTGCTCATACGAGCGGTACATGCGCACGCCGACAATAAACGCCAGCCCGACCACGATAATCCCAATTAAAATGCGGCTGAGCAAAGACATATTAATCTATTCTTAACAATTCCACTTCAAACACCAAGGCCGAGTTGGGCGGAATAATACCCGCCGGGCGGTTGCCGTATGCGGTATTGGCCGGGCAAACCACCGTCGCTTTTGCGCCGGTGTGCATTTGTTGCAGCGCTTTGGTCCAACACGGAATAACTGCCGTCAAAGCAGTCGTAAATGTTTCGCCGCGGTCATAAGAGCTGTCAAATTTGGTACCGTCAATAAGTTTGCCTTCATAATGCACAGTCACTTTACTGCTGGCGCTGGGGGCCGCCCCTTTGCCTTTTTTAGACAGCTTAATCATCGCGCCGTTATCCAATACTTTCACGCCTTTTTCTTTAGAAAAATCTTCCAAAAATTCTTGTTGTTTTTCTTCGCGTTTCTGGCTGATTTTTTGCGCGTCTTCTTGATATTTGGCAATGATTTGCGGTTTGTACGTTTCCAAATCCGTTTGCGCGGGTTTATTCAAAAGACTGTCGCGCATCCCTTGGGAAACGGCCTTGTAATCGTCGTCATTATCCAAAATCAATTGGCGTTTTAAATTATCCCCCAACAGAAATCCCAACGAGTACAACATTTTATTGCGCTCGGCCGGGTCGGGTTGATTTTGCGTATCATTTTGCTGCGCACACGCAGGTAAACAGAAAGCAATCACACAAAGTAAAAATAAAAATTTTCTCATAAAATCTCCTTATTTTGTTTTCAAGTAATTGGTCAAACGCTCTACGATTTCTGCCGACGCTTTATCGCCGACGCCTTCCATGCTTTTGCGCACGGAATCATCTTTGCGGCTGGTGCCGGCGCGGTCATGCACGTTAAAGCGTGCAAACGTGGTGCCCGACTGTAAATCGCGCAAACTGACTGCCGCGCTGGTGGCCGCCCATTGCAATCCTTTGATTTTTTCAGAGCCATAGCCGTCCACTTGCGCGTCCACTTCCACCGACAGCAAGGCCGTTTCATCGTCCGGCTCGGTTACGCTCAGTCCCATGCTGTTAAGCGCATCTGTAATGCGTGAAAGCAAGGTGATATTTTCTTCCCCGCGTATCACGGCGGCTACTTTGACGGCGGCTAAACGGTCATTATATGCTTTTTTATAACCGTCAAAACGCTCCGTTTCATATCCTTCGTGATTTTGGCTGATGAAAATATACAAATCCTGCAGTACATTGCGCTTAATAATCAGCGGCTCCATGGCAAACGCGGCGCGCAATCCCGCAAATTTATCTTCAGTAGCTTTCAGCTTGCTTGCCAATGCACCCAACCGTCCGTCCAAATCATCGGCGGTACCTTGCAATACTTTTTCGCCTGCCGCACGTTTTAACACCGCCAGTGCAAAATAATGTTTGGGGTTTTTAATGCTTTTATCGCGCCATACTTTGGCCACTTTGGCATTGGCAATCAAATCGTCCACTTGTGCGGAAAGCATTTTCACATCGGGCACATTTTGCTCAATGTTTTGGCGCATATTGGCCAAGGCATTTTCGCTCGCGGCTTTTTTATCCGCGCCGTCGCCCGCAATCACATAATACACCGCCGGGTCATATTTACTCATTTGGTAACTGACCGTATTTTTATTGACTCCCGCGCAGGCGCAAAGCCCGCACGCCGCCAGTAAGACAAATAATTTTTTCATGTTCTCCTCACTTGGCCGTACGGTAATGCAAATACACACGGCCGCCGGGTTGTACCGGCACTTTTTCAAAAGTATGTTCCCCTACTATCTTACCATTTCCGTCTTTAAAACGTAGCGTAATGTCTTGCTGCCCGGCCGGCACGTAAAAACGGGTCAGCCGAAACTGCGCGGGCAAGGTAAACCATTGGCGCGTATCGGCTTTTTCCGTAGCCGCGCCCAAAATACCCACAAACAATTCCGCCAAATTGCCCAGACTTTCATCTTTAGAAGCTTTTTCGGTAGCGTGCCGGGCCTGCACGGCCATGACCCGCTTGGCCGCCGCGCGCGTGGCCATACGCACAAAGTAACCCGCTTGTTTTTCTTTTAAATCCGTTTCTACCGCATCGGCCACATTACCCAATAGTTGCGTGGGATACACTTGTCCTTGCGCGGTCACCGCTTCCGAGGAAGCAATCCTATAATTTTGCGTTTCCAGCACCGGGTAAGACAGCGTGATAGAATGGCCCATCAGTCCGCTGGAAATGGCGTTTTGTACTTCGGGGCTGACATTGGATTCGCCTTCCGCGGCGTCATTCATCCACAACCAAATACGGTCCCATGCAATTTGAAAAGTTTGGCTCTTTTTAAGCGGCACTACTCCATTGGCGTGCACGATGACTACTTCCCCCCACCCGTCAGGCAACGCCTGCATTTTTAACGCATCTACTGCCGCGCCGTTACTTTGTGCCGCGCGCGAACGTGCGATGCGCGCATCGTCACGCTTGCCGGCCGATTCAAACACCAAACTCATAAAGTATTGTACAAACGCATCGTTTTGCCAATGAGCGGCATTTTTATCGGACAAATGATCCAAATAAAACACCGCGCGGTTGGCTTCCACCAGTGCGCCTTGCAAATCGCCGCGCGCCAAAAAATTCATCGCACGGTAATAATAAGTAAGCATTTGCTCGTAGATAGCGGGTTGATACGGGGCCGTTAAATCATTGATAAAAAACCGTGCGCTGTAAGCCGAAACACTGCGCGTAAACAGTTCATCAATACGCTCTTGTGCGGCGGAAAAACGCTCATCGCTTTGGTCGTATTGACCGCCGTCTTGCAATACCGCGCCGGAGTCTAATTGATACAACACACGGTCGCGCCGGCTGTATTGTTTAGTTCTAACAGATTCTAATTTTTGGGCCGCCGCGCCAAATTCTCCGGCGGCGAGCAGTTTATTTACTTCTTGTTTATGGCGTAAAGAAGGCGCGCCGCACGCCGCGCAGCAAATACATGCCGCTACAAGCAGTGTCAAAAAGCGCGCCTTGTGCATAAAAATTACCAGCTGGTTTTGCTGTGTTTTACGTACTTTTTAATTTTCTTTTGGCCGTTCCAAACGATTTTATTCGTTTCAATATCAAGTAGTTTCATATTCACTTGATAATAGACCACGGCTTTAGAACTTTGGGAATCTACAATAGAATTGAGTACACCCGAAAGCATATAATCTGCGCCGATTTCACGCCCGAACGCTTTGCGTGTTTCTTCGGAAGCAAATTCATCTTGTTCCAAACGTTCTTGGCGCAATTCGCCGCGTTCATCTTTGCTGGCGACAAATTCCACTTTGCCGGAATTGATTAAAGCACGTTCCATTTCTTCTACAAAAGTAGCGGTATTGATGTGCTCCATGGTTTCATTTTTAACCGTACCCACGATGACCACGGGTTCTTTGCCCAGCTTGGCTACACTTTTGTTGTACCAGCCGGAGTTCAAACAGTCATTAATCATTTCCTCGGCGACCAGTTGCGAATCGGTATCGTTCCAGCGGCCGCTGACATCTTTTACTTCTGCGCTGTTAATGCGGTTTACCTTGGTGGCACACGCAAATAAAAGCGGTAAAATCAGTAAGGCACTTGCTAATTTTTTCATGTTCTTCTCCTTGATTAAGTAGCGCCGCAACAGCTTTCAAACACGGCGGCTTTACACCCTTATATTGTAGCAAAAGCACAGCCAAAATACGCCTCTTTTAATCAAAACAGCGCCAAATTTTGATTTTTACAAAAAACGCTTGACAAATCAAAAAAAAAAAACAAAATATAGTGGTGGTCAATTTTAAGCAAAGGAGTATTTTTTATGAAAAAAGGTTTTACGCTAATAGAACTGTTGGTCGTTGTACTCATCATCGGCATTTTAGCCGCAATTGCCCTGCCACAATATGGAAAAACGGTTAAGAAAGCAAGAGCCGCTCAACTGGATGTGATAATCAATACGGCGACCAAAGCAGTAGATATGTATCTCTTGGAAAATGGTTTGCCAGATAATAGTAGTGGCAAGGTCTATTTAACCGGAAAGAATAGTGTTTCACCGATTGCCATGCCTGGCAATTGCAGTCAGGACAACAACTGCTATATGGATGGATGGGGATTGAATCTTTATTGTAAATCTTCCTTCTGTCGGCTATCTACAGAGTACTACTACTCTGCAGATGGTACATATAGCCCCCAAAATACTTGGCTGTCGTCTAAAAGTACCTGGCTGTATCTGGACAAAACCTCACCCGGAGGGAAGTGGGAAGTGTCCAGACTAAACAACATAAACAAAAACAGTACCGATGCCGAGGACAAACAAGCGGGCGAGGTTATATGCCCGATTGTAGAAAAATACGTAGCAGCAGATGATGAAACGTTTGTAGCAAATTGTAAATAATCATTGGTGTGTACGTTTAACCGTTGTACAAAAAACGCAACTTTACGTTGCGTTTTTTGTGCGAATATCGTTTCAACTGAAAAAGCCGTTAATTCTGCTCTTTCTGTGATTTGTAGTGGGTGTGCAAGAGCTTGTGCGCCACCGGACCACCAATCTTGTCTAACACTTTCCCATACAACGCCATTACATCTTTGTTGTCTTGGGATTTGTAGTCCAAGGTTGCATCTTCGTCATACAAACCTTTGGCGCGTTCTTTGCGGATTTTCCAACCTTCGTATTGCGGTTGGCCTGCACCGGCCACACAACCACCCGGGCAGGACATGACTTCAATAAAGTCATAATGTGCTTTACCCGCTTTGACATCTTCTAACAGTTTGCGTGCATTGCGTAGACCGCTCGTAACCGCCACGCGTACCGTAATGTCGCCCACTTTCAGTTCTGCCTCGCGGAACTCTTTGGTTTCGCGCAAGGTTTCAAAAATGACTCTGCCTTTGCGTTTGGGGTCCAATTCAGCCGCGGCAAAACGCAGTGCCGCTTCCATTACACCGCCGGACGCACCGAAAATCACGCCGCCGCCGGTTTTAGTACCGAACGGAGCATCAAATTCTTCGTCAGGCAAATTGGCGAAATCAATGCCCGCGGCTTTAATCATGTTAGCCAAACCAACGGTCGTTACTACATGGTCCGTATCCGGGTTTTTGTCCACATAGAATTTGTCCAATTTGGCTTCCATTTTCTTAGCCGTGCAGGGCATAATCGCCACGACCACGAGGTCCTCGCGTTTGCCGCCTTTTTGTTCAAAATCGGCTTTGAGCACCGGGCCCATCATCTGCATCGGAGAGCGCGCAGAAGACAAGTTCGGGATAAATTCCGGTACAAATTTTTCTACATAGTTGACCCACGCCGGGCAGCAGCTGGTTAATTGCGGCAGGTGATCTTTTTCGGTAAAGCGGCGGATAAATTCGCTCGCTTCTTCCACGATGGTCAAATCAGCAGCGAAAGACGTATCGTACACATAGTCAAAGCCCAGCATACGCAAGGCCGCGGCAATTTTGCCGTCTACGGAAACACCCGGTTTAATACCGAAGATTTCGCCCAGTCCCACGCGCACCGCCGGAGCAATATGCACGGCCACTTTTTTCGTCGGGTGATTAATGGCTTGTTGCACGAGTTCAATTTCCTCAGAGTTGGGCATCAAAGCACCCACAGGACAAACACGCGCGCACTGACCGCAGCCCACGCATTCTTTGCTCTCACCCATATTTTTGTTAAAAGCGGTAGCGATTTTGGCTTTGTAGCCGCGGAACGCAAAATCAATCGCGCCGATACCTTGTACTTCATTACAAGTACGTACGCAGTTACCGCAGAGGATACATTTGCTGCTGTCGCGCACTAAAGCGGCAGAAGTGTTATCCAGTTGCGTGGTGGTCACTTTGCGTTTAAAGCGGATATCGGTAATACCCATATCTTTGGCAAGTTTTTGGAGTTTGCAGTTGCCCGATTTGCCGCACAAAGTACATTCATGGTTGCCCGACGCCAACAAGAGTTCCAAATTCATGCGGCGCAGTTTGCGCACTTCATCGGTATTAATATGCACGACCATACCGTCTTTGGGTTTTACGGTACAGGTGGCCAAAATGCCCATGCCTTCCACTTCGGCTAAGCACAAGCGGCACGCCCCGTAAATTTCCAATTCCGGCTGATAGCAGAACGTCACCATATTAAAACCGGCTTTGCGCACGAGTTCCAATAAATTGCGTTCGCCTTCAATGGCTACTTTTTTACCTTCAATGGTTACAAATCCTAGTTCTTTCTTTTCCATAAATCGCTCCTAGCGTGTCACCGCACCGAATTTACAAGTGCGTGCGCAGGCGCCGCATTTGATACATTTTTTGGGGTCAATTTGATGGGGTTTGCCCACCTCACCCGAAATAGCTTGCACCGGGCAAGCTTTTTTGCACATACCGCAGCCCTTGCATTTGGCCGCGTCAATGCGGTATTTAGACAAAGCTTTACAAACACCCGCAGGACATTCTTTCTTTTGTACGTGTGCCAAATACTCATCACGGAAGTATTTTAAGGTAGACAGCACCGGGTTCGGCGCGGTTTTACCCAACGCACACAAGGAAGCCTTTTGCACCGATTTGGCTAATTCTTCCAAGGTTTCCAAGGTTTTCATCGTGCCGCGGCCTTCGGTAATGTCAGTCAGTAAGGCCAACATCTGGTCCGTACCCTCGCGGCACGGAACGCATTTACCGCAGGACTCGCGTTTGGTAAATTCCAAGAAGAAACGCGCCACGTTTACCATACAGGTATGCTCGTTCATCACGACCAACCCGCCGGAGCCAATCATCGCGCCCACGGATTTGAGGGAGTCAAAATCAAGGGGCACATCCAAATGTTCTTTGGTTAAACAACCGCCCGAAGGACCGCCGATTTGCGCGGCTTTGAAAGCGGCTTTATTGACGGTACCGTCGTTATTGGTCGTGCCGCCGGCCACTTCGTCAATTACTTGGCGCAAGGTCGTGCCCATCGGCACTTCCACCAAACCCGTATTGGCTACGTGTCCGGTTACGGCAAAGGTCTTTGTTCCCGGGCTGGTTTTCGGACCGATAGCGGCAAATTTTTCCGCGCCCATTTCCAATACTTTGGCAACGGTAGCTAATGTTTCCACGTTGTTAATCACGGTCGGTTTACCGAACAGACCGCTTTGGCTCGGGAACGGCGGTTTAACTTTGGGCATACCGCGTTTACCTTCTACAGACGCGATTAAAGCGGTTTCTTCCCCGCACACAAACGCGCCCGCGCCTTCCATGACGTTAATTTTGAAATTCTTGCCGGAGCCGAAAATGTTTTCGCCGAGCACACCGAGTTCCTCGGCTTGCTTAATGGCTTTGCGCATACGCACCACCGCGAGCGGATATTCCATACGCACATAGACATATCCTTCGTCGGCACCGATAGCGCGCGCGGCAATCATCATACCTTCAATAACGGCATTGGGGTTACCCTCCATGACACTGCGGTCCATAAACGCACCCGGGGCACCCTCGTCGGCGTTGCAGATAACATATTTTTTCGGACCTTTTTCAATGCGTGTAAAATCCCATTTTTTGCCCGTCGGGAAACCGCCACCGCCACGTCCGCGTAGTCCCGATTTAATCATTTCTTGGCAGACTTGCTCGTCGGTCATTTCCAAATACGCGCGTTTGGCTTGGGCATAACCACCGTGCGCAATATATTCATTGATGTCTTCGGGGTTAATGCGGCCGCAATCTGCGAGCAAAATACGTTCTTGTTTAGAATAGAACGGAATTTCAGCAGTCGTTTTGTAATGTACTTTGGTAGCGGGATCTGCGTATAATAAGCGGTCCACTACTTCGCCTTTCATTACCGTTTTTTCAACGATTTCCGGCACATCTTCCGGCTTTACATGGGTATAGAAAACATCGTTTACGCTCACCAGCGGCCCGGCGGCGCAGAAACCGCGGCATCCGCTGATACTTAAATAATTTTCATGGCAACCTTTGGTGATGTTTAAGCAATAGCCGATATTGTGTTTCTTAAATTCAGCTTCAAAAGCATCGTATACCTTCATACTGCCGCCGGCCATACAACCGGTACCACCGCAAATAGTTACGCGGCCGGTCACATTTTTATAGGCCTCGTTGTAGTCTTTCTTAATTTGTTCAATGGATTTATTTGGCATTTTTGGCCTCCGCGGCGATGACTTCGTCAATATATTTAGAAACCAGTTCCGGCGTGCATTGGCCGTGTACGGTTTCATCAATGACCATAACAGGCGCCAGCCCGCACGCACCCAAACAAGACACACATTCTAATGTAAACATACCGTCGGCAGTTGTTTCTTGGTTGCCAGTTAATTTCAGTTTGGTTTTAACGGCATTAATCAAATTAGCCGAACCTTTTACGTGGCAGGCCGTACCGTTGCAAACCTTAATGATATGTTTACCTTTCGGCGTAATGGCAAAATGCGCAAAAAACGTCGCCACCCCAAACACTTTGGCCGGGGAAATGTTGAGTTTATCGGCGATATGGCGCATGACATCTTCCGGCAAATAGCGGTAGATTTCCTGCACTTGTTGTAGAATGGGAATAAGCTTAGTGGCGTCGTAGCCGTGCTCTTCCAGTATTTTGTCCGTAGGGGCAAATTTTTCTGTCATGGGAAGTCTCCTTAAGATAATTACAAAACAGACCCGCAGTTAAACACGGGAAAAGGAATTTATCCTTCCCTTACATTATATATAATTTGGAATTTGAAAGAAAAGGGCCTATTTCTGCACGGCCGCACACAACCGCGGACCAACCAAAGACCCTTCGTCATATTCGCAAGACGGCACGCCGCTTTCTAACGGGAATAAAAACCACTGCGGATATTTGGTACTTTGCGCACGCAACAACTGCGCTTCTTCCAAGCCGATCACATACCCCGGGCACAAAAGCACGCTT
>JAGCKY010000069.1 GCA_017647245.1 Elusimicrobiaceae bacterium | reverse complement strand
TCTCTCCTTTGCATCCAATTCCATGATTATCCTTGCCGCACCTATTACGCACCAGCACAATACGAATGTCATTCCAAGCACAAAAGGTATGACAAAGGCATTGAATTCCATTGTATAGAGATTCTTCATCATTTATCCTCCTTCTTGCCGTATATCCGGCTTATGCAAAGTATCAGGTGTCTGGTGTTTATCCCCCTTGGGCATACCATTGTACATTTTCCGCAGAGCATGCAGGCAGAAAGCAATTTTATGGCTTCATCTTCTCTCCCCCTTTGCAGGCAAAGCAGCACTTTCCTTACACTCATCCCCGAAAATGGTGCTGCTGTGCAAGTTGCACTGCAGCTGCCGCAAGCCATACATCTTCCGGCATCAGGTTCCATTGCACACAACTGCTCAAATTTTCTCCTGTCTATTTTGTCCAAATCTATGGTTGAACTGGCAGACAATCTGAATCCGAATCCTTTCATGCCTTTTCTGAGATAATGCTGTTGTGAATTTCCAGTACAGCAGATCTTGCTTCGGCCAATGTCTCAGGTACAGTCTTTGGTCCGGTGTAGGCTCCTGCATAGTATACCCCTTTCTTTGGTGAGGATGTTATGTGCAGGATATTGTCGCTGCTTTTGAGGAATTTGTCTGAATCAATTGAAAGCCCCAATGAAGATGCCAAAGAAGAATCCTTGCAGCATGCCATCCCCGACATCAGCACTAACAGATCGAGAGTTACCCTTATTGGTCTTCCCGACAGTGTATCTTCTGCCTTTACCACAACTTTCCCTTCAATGTTTTCCCCAACTTCCGATACTCTTCCCCTTATGAAGTGAATTCCGTAATCACGTTGTGCTTTAGTGTAGAAATCCTCATATTTCTTTCCAAAGAGACGCAGGTCCATATAGAAACAATAAACCTGTGAATTCGGATACATCTCCTTAATTTCCATTGCCTGTTTTATGGCTGTGATGCAGCATACCTTTGAGCATTGCTTTTGGTCGACCTTCTCGTCGCGCGAGCCTACTCAGTGAAGGAAGGCTATGCGACGAGGCTCTCTACCATCGGTCAACACTACGCGACCGCTATTCATCATGCGCTCTAAATCTTTTTCTTCCATACACGCGCGCATTCCTTTTCCGCCACCGCCGAGAGAAGCTTTTATCATAATCGGATAGCCGATTTTTTGGGCCACTTCGCGGTAGTTTTTACCGACGACGCCGTTAGAGCCCGGCGTCACGGCCACGCCGCCTTTAACGGCCATTTCACGCGCTTTGCTTTTCACGCCTAACATCTCAATGGCTTGCGCGCTCGGCCCGATAAAGGTCATACCCGCCGCGGTAACTGCGCGGGCGAAATCTGCATTTTCGGATAAAAAGCCATAGCCCGGATGCACGGCATCGGCCCCTGTAATTTTGGCGGCCGTAATGATTGCATCTATATTCAAATAACTGTCTGCAGAACGGGACGGACCGATACAAACCGCCTCATCGGCCATACGCACGTGCAAACTACTGCGGTCCGCCTCGGAATAGATAGCCACCGACGCAATGCCCATTTCTTTAAGCGTGCGAATCACACGCAGGGCAATTTCGCCGCGGTTAGCGATAAGAACTTTTTTGAAAGGGGTAATTTTTACACTTGGCATAATTAGGGCTCAATGAAAAATAAAGGTTGGCCATATTCCACGGGTTTGCCTTCTTCGACGGAAATGACCCGCAACGTGCCCGCTACCGGTGCCGTTACCGTGTGCTTTTTAGCGACACTTTCCACTATGCCCAACGCGGCGCCTGCTTTGACCGCTTGGCCCTCTTTTAAGGCAAGACTTTGGCCTTTTTGCGCGGCATAATAAAAGCCCAGCGCAGGTGCAGTTACCGCCGTCAAATGACAGGTAGTTTGCACGGGATCGGGCAGGGCTTCGCGGGTTTTGATTTCAATGCAATTATCGTCTTTATGATAACAAAATTCTGCTAAATCGGTGGTTTTAAGCCAATTTGTAATGTCCGTAATCAGTTTGGTATCCATATTCCCTCACTGGAAAAATATATATTTATTCTACCATTTTTAGAGGGAGTAAGAATAGGGAAATAGGGTTATTTTTTGTGCAACATATAATATATTATTCCCCCGCTTTCATGACTATATATTCCGCCTATAGACAGACACAATTGCTGTGCATAATCATCATTTTTATCTGCTTTACACATTAAACTTAAATGGCCAACCCCGTGATACCGGCTCACTTCCAAGCTGACCCCTCTCATACCTTGCTTTGTGCCACACCAACCTGATCCACAAAACCAACCCGAGACAGGTTTAATATCCAACTCATCTAAAGCTGTACTCATTGATCCGTTCGCTGTTACATATAGCTGTTGAGCTTCCAGTAAAGCGCGGCCCTGAACAAGCATTTCCATTAAACGGGTTTTATCAACTGCTTTTCTGTATTGCGGCAAGGCAATGGCGGCCAGTATGCCGATGATTAAAACAACAACTAATAACTCTAGAAGTGTGAATGCTTTTTTGTTCATAACACTTTTTCCTCTCTGCGTCATCCCGGACATGGATCCGGGATCCAGCGTTGTTCATAAAGGAAAAACAACCCCTATAAACGACCCTGGATTGCGGGTCCACGCCCGCAATGACGACTTTAAATTATTCCCTACCCCCGTATTGTACCAAAAAAAAAAAACAAGTCAAGGAGTATTTGGTCCTATTTTTCAAAAGGATAAAAACAACTTTATATCCCGCATAAAGACACTGCGGGATGACGGCAAACCGAAGAAGTTGTTATCTAATTAATTTTTTCGCTTGCCAGAAAAACCTCTTTCGCGTATACTAGTACGACCTAAAAAAAAGGAGGAATTATGCAACTGGCGAAACTACTCTTGTGGGTGTTTGTTTGGCAAGCCCCCATGTGGCTGGGCGCGCAAATTGCGATGACCAACATGGCCTGGTATCATAGCTTGGTCCGCCCTGCCTTTTCCCCGCCCGATTGGGTCTTTGGCCCGGTGTGGGCGGTGCTATATATTATGCTGGCGTTGTCGGGCTATTTCCTCACCAAAAAGGGAATGGACGCTACCAATCAAAAAGCTGTCTGGCTGATGATTGCGCAGTTGGTACTCAATGCCGCATGGACGCCGTTATTTTTCGGCATGCATCACTTGGCCGGCTCTATGATACTGGTACTGGTGATGATCGGCATGACGATATGGCTCATGCGCGCGGCGCGGCCTGTTTCGCGCGCGGCGACGTGGATGCTGGTGCCGTATTTGGCCTGGCTGGTCTTTGCGTGGGTACTTAATACCAGTATATGGATGATGAACTAAATAAAAAACCCCGCTACTCAAGCGGGGTTTTTTACATTGAAATTTCTTATAATTCGGCGTGCATTACTTTAAGCGCGGCTTTTTCTTTGGCTACCGGCAAACATTCTTGCACGCGGTAATGCTGATCTTGCACCAAAGACGAAACGGCTTTGATATCCGCATCGTTTAGTATTTCCTTATCATAGGTGGTGCGAAACTCATACGCCAGCCCGCTCCGACGAATTAAATCCATACTTTCTTGCAAAGCGTGCTGTTCAAATTCCACGCCTGTAATCAGCGAATATTTTTCAAAGGGCGCTTTCAAATCCATGGCGATGTAATCTACGAGTTTCTGCTCAATGGCGGCGCGCACCACGTCCGGTTTGGAGCCGTTCGTATCCAATTTAACGTAATAACCTAATTTTTTGATGTCAGCTAAAAAGCGCAGTAAATCGGGCTGCAGAGTGGGTTCACCGCCGGTAACAACAACGCCTTCCAATGTTCCTTGGCGATGGCGCAAGAAAGCCATAACTTCTTCTTCCGGCATAGCTTCTTGCAATAAATGGGGGTAAACCAATTCAGGATTATGACAATACCGACAACGGAAATTACAACCTTGTGTAAATACCACCGCTGCCACACGGCCCGGATAGTCAATAAGCGTGAACTTGATTAACCCCCCAATTTTCATAGCAAATCAGCGGGAAGATTATTTGTCGCAACCGCAACCACAGGTTACGTTCATGGTTTTGCGCATGCCAAATTCTTCTTTTTTACCTTTGTTCCAGTTTTGCACCGGGCGCAAATAGCCGACGACACGGGAGTACACTTCACATTTAGAACCATGTACGTCTTTCATTTCTTTTTTCAAATCTGAGATTTTGTTTTCAACAATTTTCTTTTCTTCTGCGGTCATAATATTCTCCTAGTACTTATTATCCTTACTACTAAATCCGGTTGGCCGGTTTTTGTATTGTAGCAATTTTCGGTCCTGTGCGGACGACTTTTTAGGGTTATTTAACTAACCCTAAAAAGGTAGTTTTTAGCCAATTATTTGCTGTACAGCTGATCTTCCAACAGACGCACTTGGCGTTCCAATTCCTGCATCCGCTCGGACTTACATTTCGGGCATTCAAAATGCTCGCCTTCAATGTAACCAC
>JAGCKY010000068.1 GCA_017647245.1 Elusimicrobiaceae bacterium | reverse complement strand
TATAAGCTGCCATATTTCCCCCTTGTGTTATTTTATTTTATATAATTTGTGTAGAAATTTAAACCGTACTTGTAAGCGCACTATTTACAAGCCGCTGTTTTTTTGAGTATAATAAATAGGTAGCAAGGATTTATTCGCCCTTAGCTCAATGGTGGAGCGACCGGCTGTTAACCGGTAGGTTGAAGGTTCGAGTCCTTCAGGGCGAGCCATTTTAAAGGCGCCTTTTGGCGTCTTTTTTATTTTTTTCTGACTTCGCATACCTCCGCGCTCCGCGCGTGTTTCACACAGTATTACTCGTCAGAAATAAAATCCAAAATACGCTCAAAATTCGCCTTAAAATCTGCAACATTTAAATTAATCCCAACTGAAGCGATGACGAGTTTGCATGTGAACGAAAGCGAACCGCAAGGCGAGTACCGCGAGCCCGGCCTGCAGAAAAATTCCGTCAGGAATTTTATCGGAAGGCGAGTCCTTCAACATCCGTAACTTTTAAAGCTATCAAATACCCCCCGCTTACCAGCAGGGGGTTTTGTTTGCATGAAGAAACAACTTACTACTAGTGACACTTTTTATTTCCGGCCACCGCCTTTAGACGGTTTTCCTCCACCATGACCTGCTTTAGGAGAATGACTCGGTTGATGTGATTGATGCACCCCGTGGGTTTGCCGCGGCGGTTGTACTTGGCGCAGCGGCGTGGCATGATGCACACGCGGGGCAGGTGCATGATGATGATGATGCACTACCGGATGCGGACTTGAGTGATGATGCGATACCAGTAATGGAAACAGCGGGAACAGGGGTACTGTTACAGGGTTTTCCACCGCGACAACGGATTCTCTCACCACTACGGGTTCATCTACCACTACCGCCGGGCTATAGGTGGTATACACCGTGCCGCTCGGTTGCACAGTAGCCGCACAACCCGTGCTACAACCTAACGCCAACAATCCCAGTAAGGCTATGTTTGTTCTGATCATAGGTTTTCCTCCTTTCCCTTTCTAAACACATGAAAACGTAAATTATTGCACCCAGCAAAAAACCCCGCTCTTTTGAGCGGGGTTTTTACGTGTAAGAACGATTAATATGCTTTTACAGTTTGCAAAGAAGATTTAATCGCTTTTTTGGCTTCTTGCTGTTGTAAATTCTTTTCACGTTGCGTGTCTGTTTGTCCGTACAGTTGCGAAATTGTTTCCATATCTTGTGCAGACAGTTGCGCCGCGGCGTGTAAAATTTCAGCCACTTCGCGCGCGGTGTTGGTTACTAACTCGCTGGACTCCATACCAGCCAATGCATCATCATCGGCATTAGCCAATAATTCCGGATTTTCGGCAATGCGGTTTGCCATGGCGATTTCCGCCGCGCTGGCCTCTTGCGTGTTTAAAAGCGCTAATCCAACTATTAAACCCGCACCCATCAACAATCCGCTTTTGGAAAGTACGCGTTTGGCAATACTGATGGCCATTGAAATATCTCTTGCATTAGTGTATCCCAAGGGGCTTCGTACCAACGGATATAATTTGGGAATAAAGTCTTTAATAAAGCGTGCGCTGTATTTCCCTTCACGTGCGTAAGCGGCCCGCATTTCTTCTACCAAATTTTCAAGGTACTTAACTAAGCTTTCATTACCTAAATTGCGACATTCTTCCACAAAAGAGGTAAATGCTCTTTCGGTGTATTTTTTATCTCCGCTTTCTATTGCCTTGAAAAGAGAGGCCAATTCGTCCTCCATAATCATAACAGATATACGCTCGCTGTCTTCAAAGAGAAACGCATAACCGCTCACATCTGTAAACAATTTTCTCAACGCCGCTCTTTCCTGTGTGCTAAATTGTCTAGACGACAATTCGGCTCCTTTATTAGCAGCAGCTAATTGTTGGCTTAATTCGTTATATTTGGCAGCCCATTGTGCATTTTTTCCACCTAAAGATTTAATCGTTTTGGCTTGTTTGGCCTCTTTGGCAGTTAATCTTTCTACCTCTGCGGTCAATTCGGACACTTGTGTTTCCAATTTGACATTTCTTTCTTCCAAAGATTTAATCAATTGCTCATCATAGTTTAAGGCATGAGAAACCGCACGCTCATTAGTCAATGCTTCCAGATAGTCATTTGAAATATCTTTAATGAGCAACATGCTTTCTTTTTCTCGGGCCAACATTCTCCGCGCGGCAATGAGCTCGGCTTCCAATTCCTCGCGGCTCATTTCACTTACCAAAAGCGGGGCGGTTGCTAATACGGCAGGAAGTAGATTTTTAGTTTGATTGCCGTATTTTTGATGAAAGGTGTTTAAGTCGGCTTTGACTTGTTCTTTTAGTTGTTTCAAAGATGCTTTTTCATTAGGAGTTTGCGTGGCGGCAAAAGCAAAATTTTGCCCAAGCAAACAAAACGTCAGTAGTGCTACCAGTGTTTTTTTGAACATAGCTTTCCTCTTTTTTCCAAAAAATAAACTACCTACCTTACCAGTATAAAAAATTGTCCCTCCCCACACAAGGGCCTTTGTGCCCAAACCCGTATAGGCCTTTAGACCTATCATTTTTTCACTACTATCTAATCGTTTTTTGCACTTGTCAGGGCGTAATCAATAAGTTACACTATCCCCACAGGAGGGAATATGGAAAATAAAATTCATTGCCACTATTCGGACGATACACACGTGGAAATCCATGTAGACGGCGTGGCGGATACTTTGCACACCGCCCACGACGGTAAACATCAGCATGTTACGCCGGGGGATATGCTGGTAGCGGCGTTGGGGGCGTGTACGCTGACCATGATTGGCGCGGTGGCCCAGCAATTCCACCAAAAAATGGACGGCGTTAAACTGACCGCTAAAGCCGAGTGGCTACCCAATGCGCAAGGGTTAAAAAGCATTCATTTGCACGTTACCTTGCCACCCGGCACGCCGGACGATATGCGCAAACGCTGTTTGGCCGCCGCGCACGTATGCCCGGTACACAAAAGCTTAAATCCCAACATTGAAGTAGTCATTACCGACGATTAACTCTATCCCCCGGCACAGTCCGGGGGATTTTCTACGATTTCATCCAGCCAGTTGGCGCATTTGAGTTTGATTCCTAGTCCCTTGACCGCATCCATGGTCCAGAGGGTTCCAATCAGAGGAATGCGAAAAATTCCCATGGGGCCGCCAGAGGAGATGAATTCACGCATCAGCGTCTTGTTGGTGACCGGCGC
>JAGCKY010000067.1 GCA_017647245.1 Elusimicrobiaceae bacterium | reverse complement strand
AGCGTTCGCCGCACATATTCCCAACACGTGGCTCGGCGCGTGCGTGCAACACATTGATTTGAAACACAAATACGCGCAAATTAACGGGCAAATCATTTATTTTAAGCAACTGCTTAACACCTTACCGCTACCGGATTTTGTGAAATTATGCCAAGAGGTTCCCTCCGCCGTACAGCAAGCGGTTAAACAATTAAAAGCCACCCGCGTGCACGTGTTGCAACTGGCAATAAACCGCGCCGTAAAGCCCTTTCACTGGATCTATTTTCCGCAAAGAGACGTACCGTTTTTCCGCGTGGGTATGCAAAGTGCTTTCTCGCCGGAAAATGCACCGCGCGACACCAGTTCTTTTTACGTAGAAACCGCACAAAAAATTACCGATTTTAATAAAGCGCAAAAAGCATTTCTCAATGCCCTTGCGCAAAAAGGTATAATAAAAAAGCAAGATAAGATTTTAAGTGCTTTTTGGCGTACGCTCGCGCCCGCGTACACTATATATGATGGTAAACGCGCCGCCGCCCAACGCCGTATTTTGCGTTGGCTGACAGGGAAAAATTGTTTATGCGCCGGACGGTACGGTTTGTGGGAATATACGTTTATGGAGCGCAACATTTTGCAAGGGCGTGACGCCGCCGCACAATTTATCCGAGGAAAAAAGAAATGAAAATACTCGTTTTTGGGGGCAGTTTTGACCCCGTGCATAAAGGCCATGTGGCCATGTTAAAAAAAGCAATTTCCGTCGTAAAACCGGACGTTACGCATGTAGTGCCCGCGTATCATTCCCCTTTTAAGGCCAAATCCCCCACCCCGTTTAAACTGCGTATGCAAATGGCCAAAGCCGCTTTCGGACCGCTGGATAAAAAAATCGTGTTTGACGATTATGAACTTAAACGCGGCGGCAAAACTTATTCCTATCAGCTCGTGCAATACCTGCAAAAACGCTACAAAAATGCGGACATCTTTTTGCTCGTCGGTACGGACTGCCTAAACGATTTGCACGCATGGAAAAATGCCGAATATATTTTTGCCAATACGACGGTCGTGTCCGGGCGGCGCAAAGGATTTCGCGAAAATAAAGTTTCGTTTAAACATTTGGAACTACCCGGGCAATTTCCCAAAATGTCGTCCACCCGTGTGCGTGCGCATATTTTAGCCAGCGGTGAAATTCCGTCCGATAAAGTGCCCGCGGCCGAAGCCGCTATCATTGTTAAAAACGATTTGTACGGTTTGGACCAGCACCGTTGGCTCAAAGCGCATTTAAAACCCAACCGTTATTTACATTCTATTAAGGTAGCAGAATCGTGCGCGGTACTGAGTGATATTTACGAAGTACCCGCCGAAAAAGCCGTGCAAGCGGGTATTTTCCACGACGCAGGCAAAGGACTTTCGGCCGATGAACTTATCGCTTTTTGCAAAAAACGCCGCCTAAAAATTCCGCACTTTGAAGCCATTTGCCGCTGCGAGCCCGCGCTACTGCACTCGTTTGCCTCCGCGTCGCTGGCCAAGGAATTATTTGGCATCAAAGATAAAGAGATTTTAAAAGCCATCGCCGAACATACGTTGGGCAGTTTGCAAATGAGCCCGCTAAGTAAGATTTTATTTGTGGCGGATATTTCGTCTAAAGACCGCAAATATAAAGATGCCTTTGTCATCCGCACGCTGGCAATGCAAGATTTGGAAAAGGCCCTTTTGTATGCCGCCAACCGCAAATTGTGGTTTACCATTGACAGCCAAAAATGGCTTTGTCCGTCGGGAATTGAATTATGGAATCATCTGGTAGAGCGCGCCGCTTAATCGGCAAATTGTTACTTGTGTTATTGCTCGGCGCAACGGGCTGGGCTTTCTATGTGCAAGCCAGCCGGCCTATCGTGCGCGACCTAGCTAACCGCGCCGATAACACGATTTACTTAGCGGTGCTCACACAGCCCGCTATGCTCGTTTCTTATAATCCGCAAAGCCGCAAAGCCATTTTGACTAATATATCCTTGCGCCAATCGTCCAAGGACCCTGCCGTCAATGCGAAAGATTTATTTAAAGCCGCTAATGTTTCCCCCGTCGCGCAACGCTATTACGTACCGCTGACCGAAAAACGTGATGAGTATTGGCAACAATTTAAATTTAATTTAACTAACTGGCGTAAACAACCTTATATTAATATAGGGATATTGTATGATTATCTGCAGGCCTTGCACGATAAACGCACCAATTTGAAACCGTCGGAATTTTTGCTTTTAGCCATGGACGGTACGCGGCTGGAGCTGACCGACTTTACCGTTAAAAATATCGCAGAAGATAAAAAGAAAAAAGGCAAATCTAAATCTTCCGATGCCGCACCCGACAGCATTTTGCCGCCTGTAGAGGACCGCGCACCGCTGGCCATGGAAGACCGCCCGTTGGTGCTGGAAATTTTAAATGCGTCCGGCGTAAAAGGCGCCGCGCAGGAGCTGACCCAATTTTTGCGCGAGCAAAGTCAAAAGGGACTGCTCAATGTAGATGTACTGCAGTATGATAATTACCCCGGCGAAAAGCAAAAGCAAACGCGCATTATTGATTTTACCGGACGGCGTACTTATCTCAAACAAGTCAGCACCGCTATCGGCGTAAATAATGAAATCGTGTCCGAAAAGCAAGACACTGCCATTTGTGATGCACGCATTATCATCGGCGAAGATTTCAGACAGCCGATGTAAGCAGACTTTTTTTATAAATTGGTTGCGTTTTTCCGAAATTTATTTTATACTATGTAGGAGCACTGTTAAAGTGCTCAAATTAAACTAGGAGAATGTACATGATGAAGAAAGGTTTCACCTTGATTGAACTGCTGGTAGTCGTCTTGATTATCGGCATCTTGGCTGCTATTACTTTACCGCAATACACCGTGGCGGTTGAAAAATCCCGCGCCGCCGAAGCGTTGACCATGATGGGCAACATCCGCTATGCGGCCGAACGCTATCGCTTACAGACCAACAAATGGCCGGAAGATTTCAGCGTATTGGATATTGAAATTCCGTCTGTAACTACAACCGGTGATGATCCCACCACCAGCTACTACACCAAAAACTTTTTGTTTACAGCTACCGGTGGCGGCAGCTCTACTGCTAACTATGTAATCACCGCCGCTCGTGCCAAAGATGGTGAAGCTATCGCTTCCGGTGATTTACAGTACTCTTTAATCACCACAGTTACCACTGCCGGTGGTGTTACTCGCACCTGTGACCCGAGCACGGGTAAAATCTGCAAAGCTATCAACGTCGGTAGCTTATAAGCAAACCTTTTCAGTTTAAACTGAAAATTAAAACATCTCCCTTGTCAAACAGGGGAGATGTTTTTTATAAAAGAGTTGCATTTTTTTAAAATTTATTT